>QBMP01000157.1:3815-10187 GCA_003242115.1 Phormidesmis priestleyi | reverse complement strand
AGCCGCTGCCGGTCGGCGCACGAGGCCGCGCACTGCTAACCAAAGCTATGGCGATCGCTCTCTACTCTCTCTGAGCTTACCGGGTGACAAGGAACTTCAATGCCATATGTAGCGGGAATTTGAGAAAATAAAAGGGCAAAAAAATAGGAAGGGAATTGCCTCCCCTCCCAAACAATATGTTGCCTCCAGTATACCAAACCATCCTTCGCAAACATCTGACGGAATCTCAGTATCTGACCCTAGAGATGCTGTTGCTATTGATACAAGCTCATCGACAGGTGAAGCTCTCAACCTTGGCCAGTCTATTTCCGCAACCAATTCAATATGCGAGTCGAAAACGGAATCTCCAGCGATTTCTATTGTTGCCGCGTCTGTGCGTTAAATTACTGTGGTTTCCGTTGATTAAATATTGGCTGCGGCAGGTGCGCACGGGACAGGGACTCAATCGTGCCCAGCGTCGGGCGCTTAAAAAAAACACCAAAAGTATGGCTATTGGCTGATAGCGATTGACCGGACGCAGTGGCAAGAGCGCAATATCTTCATGGTGACGGTGGTTTGGGGAACCCATGCCTTACCGATCTATTGGGAGGTGTTGAATCACGCTGGAAACAGTTCGCTAAAGACCCAAAAACGATTGTTGAAAGTGGCCCTGCGGCTATTCAAACAGGAGTCTGTCTTGGTGTTGGGAGACCGAGAATTCCATAGCCCAAAACTGGCTACCTGGCTTGATAGTAGAGGTGTCTACTTTGCCTTACGGCAGAAGAAAAGTCTGCACTTTCAAACCCAGGCAGGTGAATCCTATAGCAGTCTAAAAGACCAAGGCTTTCAGCCGGGTATGTCTCAGTTCTATCAGGGTGTGTTGTGCAACAAAGAAGAGGGCTTAGGCCCCTTGAATATTGCAGTTTATTGGAAACGGAAATATCGCCAAAAAGGCCCCAAAGAACCCTGGTATATCTTGACCAATCTCCCGACACTCAAACAAGCATTGGTCGTCTATCGCTGTCGCTGGGGTATAGAACAGTTTTTTAAGGATTGCAAATCAGGGGGCTATCATTTAGAAGATACTCAAGTGAATGAACAACGGTTTTTAGCCTTGGTTTTGCTAGTCGCGATTGCTTATAGCTTGGCTACCCTGTATGGCCAGCAAATGCGGCAATTACGGGTAGAGATGTATGCCGGGCGTATCAAAGAACACCAGGATAAGATGCCGCGCCAGAGCGATTTTAGCTTTGGGCTCTATGGCCAACGGTGGCTCTATGGGATGGATTTATGGGCCGATTGGGCCTACCGATTGATGGCGCTCAAACCCCATAAACGGCTCTATTTTCAGCGGGGGTTTGTCGCCCTATCCCTCATCAGACAAGTGATGTAGCCCTGTTGTCACCCGGTAAGCTCTCTGAGCTGTCAGGTCACAGCGGCGCTAATCAGCCAGTCCTTTGTGTATGCCTCAACATATAACTAATTACACTATCTAGTTACACTGCTTTGTATCCCGTTCTGTCCATTAGAGCTATGGCGATCGCACCCATCGGCTCACCCGTTGCACCGCACAAGCCAAGCCATTAACCGAGCTAGTGACGCACCCATCGGCTACTGTCCACTGATTACGCTCTGGTCATCCGTAAGTAGTTGCGCCAAAATTCACTCACCACCAGCTCACCGGCCACCACTGGCACCGACGAGCTGCACCATCGCACCGCATAAGCCACAGACAAACCATAAAAATGCCTTATCAAACCATAGAGGTGAAGTAACGCCGCTGTCACTATTGGCTCTTGTCCAATGGCTTCACATCGGGGGTAACCGCTAGTGCTTCCTGTAATCACTTCACCGCTAACCACTGCACCAAACAAACAGTAGGCAATAGCACTGCTCTATTGCTCAGCAGTCACTCAACCAGCGTGGCGGCGTAATAGCAGTTCTCATCAGGGGAGCGATCGCTCTACGCCATCGCTCCCCTGATGAGAACTGCATTAGTAGCAATCCCCTGACTTAGATAAGTAACGACTTGTCGCTCTAGGCATAACCAATAAACCAATAAATTGCATAGGATTCACACCAGTAGACCGCGCCATCGCATCGCTAATCAGGACTGCTTTATGCGCGATCACTCTCAACTCGCACTCTGCGTGAGATGAAAGATATTTTTTATAGAGTGTCAAAAAGGAGGGTTTTCGGCACGGATTTAGAGTACTGTTTTCCGACTAAAATGCCTTAGCATCAATGGATTCAGCGGTTTAGTGAACTACACCAAACGTATTTACTTTGTAAACACGTTTGGTTATACTGCTTTCTATGGATGTGTACTTTCCGCTCAACGGCATCACCTTCGTCTGGAATGACCAGAAGGCAAACGCTAACCCACTCAAGCACGACGGTATCACCTTTCCGCAAGCTGCCGAAGCCTTCTTCGACCCTCTTTTAGTCGTCAGCAATGCCAGTCGCAACGATGAAGCTAGGGACGCGGTTATCGCTTTAGACAAGCGATGGAATCTCTTATTCGTTGTGTTCGTAGAACGCGAAGACGACTACATCCGTATTGTCTCTGCCCGCAAAGCGACTCGACAGGAGCGCGAATACTATGAAGCCTGATGCTCTCAAGAAAAGACTTAAACGCGATCGCCCGATGACGACAGTCACTATTCGGATGCCAGAGGATGTGATTGAAGACCTCAAGCGGATAGCTCCCATTCTAGGGTTCTCAGGTTATCAACCACTGGCGCGGACTTACATTGGTCAAGGCTTACGCAGCGATCTCGAACGACTAGAAAATGACATCGTTGCTTCCCTGATTGATAGCTTGAAGCGGCACGGTGTCAGAGATGATGTCATCCAAGAAGCTCTCAAGGAAGTTGTAAATAGATAACAACTGTTTTGCCTTTTCATTTACCTCTTGGCATATACGCTTGTGTATAGGACACTGTTGGCAAACTCCAAAACAATGGCTCAAGCTCAGTGGATGCGCTCTCAGCATGTTGGCTGAACCATCAATTTTTCGTTGATTCAGCACTAAATATTTAGTTTGCCAACAGTGTCGTATAGAGTTGAAGAAATTTTGGTCGTTAGGGCTGAAACGATTTACTGGCAACGGTTTCGACTTTAAGCATTTGTGCTCATTGAAAAAGCATATTTAGACTTAGTGATGCCTGAAATCCTTGAAAACTCGTTAATAGAGTCTGAAACGATGAGCTTAGCGACCAAAATTTCTCGGCTTCTACGCATAGGCGAAGTTGGCGTTATTCACCTCCCGAAATGGGTGTGATTTTGCAGTAATCAGTGCGTTCATTTCTTAGGCATCGGCAGTATATATTGGAGACACCTTATTCTGTTCGTAACGAGGTTGCCACCATCCGACTTGAGCACACGTACACATTCAAATCGCTCGAAGTGCATGAGGGTTCGCAGCTTAGGGACTTTTTGTATCTAGCGGTGTATGTTCCTCCGGGCTGTCTGCCTCCTGACAGGGCGATCATTGATGCGCCTCTGATGACCTGCTATACCCAGAACTGGGGGAAACCTGATGACTTCGCAATGGTTGCTCAAACACAGCAATCGCAGCCGCCAGTCGGTATCGCTTGGATACGGCAGATGACTCATGCATGTCCTGGGTACGGATTTATTGATGAGATGACACCGAGCCTTGCTATCTCTGTCCTGCCATCTCTTCGTGGTCAAGGCATTGGCACAAAGCTACTGACAGAGCTTTTATCACAAGCGCCGTCTGACCGAATCGGACTAAGCGTTCAAAACTCAAACCAAGCTAAACGTCTCTATGAACGCATGGGATTTTCCACAATTCGAGAGAGTGTTGATGAATCGATAATGGTCTGGACACGTTTGCCGCCTGTCTGACTTTGACAGTCTGATGAAGGGACAGTACAAGCGTAGCTGTACATAAGTGAAATAAGCTTGAAGGCTATTCTGCATAAGGGTTTTAGGCTAGCTTATTCGCATCATACTTTCTGAGAGAATTTGAATTTTTCCTGATCGCTCAACGAGTTTACGTTGTTTCAGGATTCGCCTTTACCCTTATTGCACTTCGTCACAGTTACGCTGTCACTATGCCAACTTAGAAAGATAGGTATTCGGCAAGACGTTGAGTTGATTGAAAGGGATAGCATTTGTGGTTACAACCACAAATGCTATCCCTTTATTAGTACATATCTACTAACTCAAAAACGAAGGCTTTCGGAACGATCATACGTACTGTCTTTAGGTTCGCCAACGGTGTCCTCTATACAGAAGCCTAAGCCGACTCAGTTCTATCTATATATCGCTTTAGATACGCGAAGTTTGCCGATTGCTTACGGACAAGATTAAAGTTTTGTTACTAAAGCTACAGAAATAGTTGTCATCACTATTCACAAATAATGCGTCGTACTGATGCTAAATTAAATTCGAGAGTTCAGCGCGCGTTTATTTAACTAAAGTTTTATAAGCCAAACAAGGAGCATATTGTTATGACTCGTCATGGAGCCATGCCCTTAGGTGGGGCCAACGCACCGAGTTCGATATATCACGAACAAGGAAGATTTGGCCGAATCTTTCCTGCCCTACCGCCCTTCGCTGCTGACAATCCTACCCTGCGGGGCTTTTTAAGAGAGATTGGCAAAATAAATGGCATCATGGATGCCAAAGACGATCTAAGCGATCCGGTTGGGCTGATTACCAAGCCTGCTCTGAATGTGAGAAATGAAAACAATCCAGATATTACCGCTGGCTTTACGTTTCTAGGACAGTTTATCGATCACGATATAACGTTCGATCCCACTTCAAGCTTAGAGCGTCAGCAAGATCCTGAGACAATCGCTAACTTTCGTACACCTAGCCTCGGTCTAGACAATGTGTATGGTTCGGGGCCAAAAGCATCGCCTCATCTATACGATCAAGACGTTGATTCTGGGTTAACCACTTTCCTGGTCGAAAAAATTCCGGGTTCGGAAGCAATTTCGCGCGATCACCAACAACGATTTGATCTGCCGCGCAACTGTCAAAGAACGGCTTTGATTGGCGATCCGCGTAACGATGAAAATCTGATTGTTTCACAGCTACACTTAGCTTTTTTGAAGTTTCATAATGCTGTGGTCACTAAGGTCAAAGCAGACACAGGCTTGACCAATCCCAACGAGATTTTTGCAGAAGCTCAGCGTGTCGTTCGCTGGCACTATCAGTGGATTATTGTCCATGAGTTTTTGCCTTTAACTGTGGGCCAAGATTTGGTCACCAATATTCTCACAGAAGGGCGAAAATTCTATAAATGGCGCAATCTCCCATTTATTCCCGTTGAGTTTGCGGTGTCGGCCTATCGCTTTGGGCATTCGCAAGCGCGCCCCAGCTATCGCGCCAATTTTGGCCTAGCGCCCGATGATTCGGGGCAGTTTATTGCGCTGTTTCTTGACGATGGCCGAGCGACTTCGCCCGCCTCAGATGCCCCAGATCCCGCTGATCTCAGGGGTGGAAAAAGAGCGGCGCGGCGCTTTATCGACTGGCAAACCTTCTTTGATTTTGGAGATGGGCGAGCGCGGCCTAACAAAAAAATTGACACCATTTTGTCGTCAGCCCTTTTTGATCTGCCGGGCATTCCGGGCATGGAACCGCAATCGCTAGCGACGCGGAATCTGTTACGACATGTGACCTTTCGGATACCTTCGGGGCAAAGTGTTGCCAAGGCGATGGGTGTAAATGTTTTGCATCCCACCATACTGCAAGATCTCAAGCCATTTGCGCTAGATCAGCGGACGCCGCTCTGGTTCTACATTTTGCGAGAAGCAGAAACTGCCGAATTTGGCGCGGGGAAACACTTGGGGCCTGTAGGCGGACGAATTGTTGCAGAGGTATTAATCGGCTTATTAGAGGGTGATTCAGAGTCTTATTTGCAACAAGACCCAGGATGGATACCTACTTTGCCAACGTTGAGTGCGGACGGAAGCTTCAAAATCACTGATTTACTTCGGTTTGCTGAAGTGGTGATACCGCTATAGCCCTTGCTGTACAGCGTTGGTGGCGATCGTTCTTATCTTTTTGTCCTGACTTGAATGAATGATAAGGCGATCGCTTTCAAAGTCTTGGGAAGCCGCACAGCTTATAGTTTCTGCAAGCGATCACGCAGAGGTTTTGGCTTGGCATTGGCCTTCGCACTTGGAGCAACACAGACGCTTTGGTCTAGTTGTAGCAGCGCATTATCTGCCAGTGCTTTCAGACGTGGTGCTACCTGCCGATAGTAGGTAGAGCGACTGCAATCCACCTGCTCGCAGATTTTCCTTATCGTCAGCTTACCTGCCTCAGCCAGTGCGATGGCAAGGCCACTCCTTCGGAGTATCGCCACCCTCACCTGCCCCTCATCCAACCGCTTCGGCCTCCCCCCTTTGCGAC
>QBMP01000157.1:0-3805 GCA_003242115.1 Phormidesmis priestleyi | reverse complement strand
CTTTGCGACCACGCGCCCGCGCCGAAGCCAACCCCGCCATTGTCCGTTCTCGGGTCAGGTTCCTCTCATATTCAGCCATCGCACCGATCACAGAAAAGACCATCTTCCCTGACGCCGTAGAGGTATCGAAGCCATCCTGAATGCTGGCGAAGTTCGCGCCTTTTTGCTTCAAGTCTTCGATAATGCTCAATAAATGACTCAGAGAGCGACCTAAACGGTCAAGCTTCCAAATCACGAGGATTGCTCTAGGCGCTTTAGTGATGGTGCTATTTGTCACGCGGGCCATTATCGCCATCTTCCGTCAGCCTACCCAGGGGGCAACCTTTAAATCAACTGGCATCTGAGTCTTTATAGGTTTCCTTGATTCCAGATGTTCTCTAAGGCTTTTGGATTTTGAGCATTTTAACCCCGGAGATGAAGCTAGATGGCCCTTGTATAAAGTTAGATAAATTTTGACCTCTAAACGGCGTTGTTGCACGAACAGACTGAGTTAGCGATAATACATCGAAATTCTGCCTACCCATTCGGATCATGACAGAGAAACCATCCAAAACTGAGTACCGCATTCGCAATTGGCGTGAGTACGACGCAGCCCTCAAGAATCGAGGCAGCTTGACGTTCTAGGTGGATGATAACGTCCTCTCAGGCTGGTTGAATGAGCAAAAAACTGGCAAGCGAGGTGCGTCAATTGCCCACTAACGTCGCTCTGGCCAGTTCCAAAACGCATCAGGGTACCATTTTCCCATGCCTTGCCCTCTGGCGTGGCGGCCGACCCTCTAGGGCGCTTCCCTAAATAAGCGACCGCTTCTACTACCCCGTCCAAGGCAATGTAGCTACCTTCATACTCTGCTACTTGCTCTCACAAGGCACTGAGCTAGGCCCAAGCTGAGATCGGCTCAGGCTCTGCTTAGCGCTCTGTTCTTAAAACTTGGCTCGCTGTTAGGTTCAAACTAGGAAACGTCGGAGAAACAATCAGCTCATCGTCTCTGAACTGCTGAATTTGGTATCGGTTCTCCACCAGCTTACAGATAGAAAGCGTCGGTCGCTTAGGGATACCGATATGGCGGGTGCCGCCTAATCCGGCATAGTCTACAATCCAATACTCAGGTATTCCTAAAGTTTCGTAGTCCTCTAGCTTACGCGAGTAGTCGTTTTGCCAGTTACTACTGACGACTTCAGCTACTAGCTTAATCGAGCTGCCCTGTGTCAAAATCGACTGCTCCTGCCAGAGCGGTTCGGCATTCAGTGCGGTTTCGTCTATCACAGCAACATCAGGTCTAAACGCAGTCATACCGATGTTAGGTGGACGCAAAAGAGGACGTTGTAAGATGACCCAAGGTAGATCTGTTAGATCTATCTGAACGCAGGCTTTCTTAGTGATAAACCCTGCTACTTGCTCATGAGGGCCAGTCGGTTCCAAATCAAAGACTTCTCCATCAATTAGTTCGTATCGGTTATCGTCACCGTACCGAGCCAAAAACTCATCAACGCCGAGCGGCCTTCGCTGTAGAGGTATGCTAGTTGCAATAGTCATGAGGTGGCTGTAGTCAGTTAAAACTATGATAGCTTCCTGTAACGACAAGGCGTTTCCTATTTTCTACAGACTCGTTTTAGAGCGATCACTCCCTGTCGGCGCACGAGAGCACTGCTAACCAAAGCGATGGCGATCGCTCTCTACTGGCGATTCCCTTGGAAGGCTACGCCATCGCTCACAACTCCCTCTGAGCTGTCAGGTCACAGCGGCGCTACTCAGCCAGTCCTTTGTTTATGCCTCAACATACAATTACACTATCTAGTTACACTGCTCTGTATCTCGTTCTGTCCATTAGAGCAATGGCAATCGCACTACCATCCAGCCGACGTAAAACGATTGGAAAGCTTACTCAGCAGAGGGGGCTTCCTCTGTAGAGCAAAACACGGTCTTTATAAAGTTAGACTCATTCAGTTCTGCCAAAAGTCCTGCGGGTATGGCGATTATCTCCTTGGTACTTTGAGCTAAAAGCATCTCTGGGGAAGGTTCTATCTCGGAAAACGTTTTGCCATCACATCTCTCCCGTAGAAGCCGCTGAGGGGAAGGTTCTATCCGTAAAAACGACTGACACGTCTTCTTTGAAGGCATAGCAATAACAGCAATACGACTGACAGCATTATACGCGACCGCTCTCAACTCGCACTCTGCCATCAGCTCAAGTCATAGCGGCGATCGCCAAGAACTAGCAGCCTCGTTACGATACCCTTGAGTGTTTGCTATTTTTCATTAGTGACTGTCTAAGCTGGTCAGCCTCGCTGTTTCTCGGTCATAGCAGAAGCGATTGATCGTTCCTGCTTTAATTTTCTCAATCGCCTCTTCAATCACCTCCAATGGAACGAAGAACCATTCTTTTGGCTTTACTGGATTGCCAAAGCGATCTTTCAATTCCAGCTCTAACCGGGCGCTACTAAAAAACTTATGGAGTAGTGATTCAAGTCCTTTCCGGTTAATGTTTACCAATTTGAATGTGGCGACGATATCTACGTCCGCTAGCAGATAGGTCGAGTCCTTCTTAGCGTTGGCAATGCGGCTTTTTACGTCACCTCCCGTCACACCAATTTTATGAATTAGAGATCGATGCTCTGCAATGAACGGGTGCTCCGACTGACTCCTAAGTATGTATATGTAGCCAGTCGGCAAATCATCGTCTGCTTCAGTGCCCGAAAAAAGTGGGCCAAGATCTGGGGTCGTAATCCGGCGGCTGGCTTTGTCCTTATTTAGGGCGCGTTGGAGCGATCGCAGGAGAAGGTCGCTCTCAGTAGCATTGTCGTAAACCACTCTCAGCCTGCGGTCTGGGCGACCATGCTCACCGACAAAAGGCTCACCCATCTCGGCAACTATCACCTTGTGCCCATCAAGGATGAATAAATCGCCTTGATTAACTTCCGCATTGTCCTGATATTTCAAGGTTTTCCGCTCACCTGTCTCTAGCTCACGCTGCACTTTTTTGAAGATGGGTTCAAAGTCATCGAAGTCCTCGCAGGGCGTCCGCTGCGCGATTTCTTCTGCCGCTTTTATTTCCTGACGAGATCGCACATGGGTAAGCTGGGTAACATCGTTATCTTGGGTCGCATCAACACCCAGAGAGGCCAGCAGGGCTTCATCTGTCAGGGCTTCTGCTTCTACTAGATTAGTATCCGCGCCAGCCTCTAAGAGGCTGTGTGAGTCGAGTGGTAGCAAGACTTCTCGACACTCTTCAGATTCTCGTAGGCAATCTAGTCTCACCGCATAGAGCCGCTCAAAGATATCACCGTCTTCTCCATGCTGAGGTCGTCGGCCATGTTCCTCGACAAACCGCTCGATTTCCTCAAAGCCTGCAATAATCCGCTCTTCCTTGGGCGATCGCTTGGCGGCTGGAGTCACGGCTGTGTCGATGCCCAATTCGCCGAGCAAATCTAAATCTGCTTCTGTCGTGTACTTAGGCATCTTTTTCCTCCTGTACTTTGCGCTGTAGGAAGGCAATTCCCTCTGCCATCCGTTTTTCCCACGGGTCTATCGCTGTTAGGGAGGGCAGTCTGCCTTTTTCCTGTTTAAAACGCAGCCCCCTCATTGCCAATTCTCGCGCCTCTTCCACAGTCAGGCTTATGCGCTTGGCAGCAATCACCGCCGCGACCTGCTTGAGCCGTTCTTCGCTCATTGACTTGGCTAGGATGGCATAGGCTTCCCCAAAGGGGTTAATGCGGTCAATTAGATCCATATCAAGGTCGGTGACCGATAGAGCAAACTGCCGTACCCCATCAATCAGGGCGGTGTTTTTCGTCGTCTCGCCACTCC
>QBMP01000156.1 GCA_003242115.1 Phormidesmis priestleyi | reverse complement strand
GGGCCATATGACGCTATACCGGGCGAGGGGGGCTTTTCCTATTCTCCCGTATTATTTGAGCGAACCATGAGAAAAGCAAAGAACATCCCAGATATGCTGAATCAGAAATTTGAGGGCTGAGCGATCTTCTCTTGACACTGAGAATAGATGGTTCCACGTGAAAAGTCAGTTTCTCCCACAAGCAGGGCATTTTGGGTGTGTAGGGTTTGGTCGCTATCCCACAGGCAGACCGGATGGCCGTGTTTTTGGGGATCGCTGTAGTAAGTTTACTCACACTGACCAATGAGTTCCACGAGTTCGGATTGGGGCAGCGATCGCACACCCTTTTCACAGCGCAGCTCAAACGTTTGATTTTGACTAGGCGCAAACGTAAACGTAATAGGCATAGCGACGAACAGGATGGATTTGCAAAGCTATGTCATGGTAACCTGCAATTTAACCGGCTTCAGTTCAAAATAAACCAATACGCTCTGGAATATGCTCTAAGATACGCCCTGAGGGTTAAAATCTGTTGCTCTGTTCACGCTCACTGCTGCTTTATTTTTATTGCTTTATTGACTGGTTTTTAACTGATTGTTGTTTTATTTAGTCGCGAGTTTTGCCTGCTGATTGCGCACTTTCCAAGCAAGGCTAATCAGCTTACTCCAACGGCGCTCTACCCGTTTGGGTGTCCAGTTTAGCTGATGGGCGATCGCAATATCCGAAGGGCCGTTGCTCGAATCTTCAAGCTGTTGTTGCTTGAGCGCTAGCAAATGCGCTTGTTCATCAGTTAGCTGAGCCACAAAAGCCTGCCACTCACTCGGAGAAAGCCCAAAGTTTTTATCCAAATCAGCGCCTAGCCACTGATGCACCAATTCCCAACGGTGAGATTGAGAAAACTTTTCGACATGGTACTTAAAGCGCTGCTGCAAATAGTCTCGCTCCCGCGATGTCAGCCCTAACACTTCATCAATATCAGCAGCGGCCATATCTTCTAGCCGCAAAGCCAAGTAGTCTACACAGGCTTGCTGATCTTGCCCCTGCAAGTATTCAATGAGTTCGGTGATGATGCGATCGCGCAAAACCCCTTCAGCCGGATCTACCGCATTCGCCACCATTTTTTCACGAATTTGCTGAATCGCCGGAGAGCGAAAAAACGCCTCATCCGTTCCCTTAGGCGAGTCAACCGCCATTTCAATATCCACCGAAGTCTCCGCCGGTAGCCGCCGTGCAAAGGCTTGTGCCCTTAGCACAATCAGCTGTTGATTATAGCAACCAGGCAACGAAATTCGGCGCTTGGCATAGTGCTCACTAAACGCCATATATTCCGATAGCTCTAAGCGACTACGCGGCGTGTAGGTGGCATCAAGATGATTCTCCCTACGAAACGCATTGAGCACCTCAATATAAAAGCTTTGCAAAAAATCTTCTAGCAGCGTACAGCGGCCCTGAAAACCCAGCTGAGTTTTGGCCGGGGCAATGTAGCGATAGGCGATCGCACTCAACCGGCTATGCAGCTCAGCGCGGCCCTGGTGCGAACCGAGCTTGTAGTAATCCAAATACTTTTTGACTCGGTTTTCAGCCAGCGACTGCTGCCAAGCATTCACCTCACCCGACGCCTGAATGCGCTGACTCTTACGGCAAATGCGCGTCACCTCAATGGCTAGGCGCGTCACCACCGCATTGATCATCTTTGGACTGATAGAAATTTGAGCATTGATCTCAGCCGAGAGAAAATCAATCAGCTTTTGATTGACCGGGCACAGCGTTTGTTCATCACCTTCGCCCAGTGCGGGCATGGCGTCGCCCTTAGACGGCAAATCATTGACTGACGTAAGTTTTTTGGAAGGTTTGTCCTGATGGCTCTTTTGACTTTCCGTAGTATAAAAAGGAACGTTATGTGGATGCGGTTGACCAAGCTGATGAGACAGCTTAGCCTGACTAGACAGTGCAGATGGCAGTGCAGATGGCAGTGTAGGTGACTGTGCAGATGGCAATGTAGATGGATTCATAAGTCTCTATGGTGATGCGCAGATGGTGATGCGCGAGTCAGCTTGAGGTGTTAGTCCGTAAGGTCAGCCTGGGAACTTAAGCAGGCTAGTGACGACTTTCCGGATTCAACAGGTTCACTTTAGAGAATGTTGATTCAGCCTGCTAAAAAGAATGTGGCAATATCCCAACCAACTGTCACACACGAATTGGCACAAGCCAAATCAGCTTTAACGGATGTTTTCATCGATCAACCTGAGGGCTTTACAAGGCAAAGCGTCTAGCGTTCTGAACAACAGACAATCATCTGTCTGAGGGAGATTTGAGGGCGGTAAGCCTGCTATGACAGTTGGCTCAAGAGTCTACAAAGGGATGTAAACAAGGAGCTGTAAACAAAGGACTATAAACAAAGAGCTATAAGCTCTATAGCTGTGCGCCCCACTCAACGGCTGCCTGCCAACCGAGACCTTGCCGAATGACTTTAGGAGAGTCATCCGTTAGATCCAAAATCGTAGACACTTGATAGCCAAGTTCAGAATCACTATCTACGATTACATCTACGAGCTTCTCCATCCGGTCAAACAGCTCGGCTTTTGATAAAGCTTGAATGTCGTCTTCAGTAGAATTACGAATAACAGATAAAGCTGACGTGGAAATAATGGGATTGTCGAGGGCTTCTACTAAGGCACTGCAAAGCGGACTTTTGGGCACTCGAATGCCGGTTGTGCGCCGCTTAGGGTTCATGACTAGCTTCGGTACAGCTTTGGTCGCCGGTAGCAAAAAAGTATAGGGGCCAGGGACTAAATGCTTGATGATGCGGTAGGCCGGATCGCTGACATGAGCGTAGCTAGCGATATTGGACAGAGACGAGCACAGAAAAGTTAGGGGCTTATCATTGGCTAGCTGCTTGAGCTGTCGCACTCGCTTAATCGCGCTTTTAGAATTGAGGTCACAGCCAATGGCATACACCGTATCGGTCGGATACAGCATGATTGCGCCCTGCCTGAGGGCGGCTTTGACGGCTTCTATTTCACGGCTCTGAGGTGTTTTGGGATGGATGTTATAAAGAGTTGCCATAGCTTAGATGGTTTCGCTGGGTTTGGTTATCTGGATTTGGTTATATTTTAGGATCGCAACTGGGATGATATTAGGATGAAAACGTTAGCCTACTTAGACTGTCCGACTGGCATTGCAGGCGATATGTGCCTGGGGGCTTTAGTTCACGCTGGCGTCCCTTTGGATTATCTGAAAAAGCAGCTCGCCCGTCTGGGCATCCAAAATGAATTTCACCTGCGCGCCGAATCCGTACAGCGTAACCATCAAATCGCTACCAAAGTCTACGTAGATCTTCTTCGCGACCCTCAAGCTCATTCTCCTCATTCTCACGAGCACAGCCATTCTGACGACCACGACCATTCTCATAATCGCTCCCTTACGCCCCCTTTTGCCTCTCGCCGCCTACCTGACATCGAAGCCCTCATCCAGCAAGCCAATCTCCCCGCCAATGCTACCGCCTGGAGTCTGGCCATCTTTCGCCGCTTGGCTGAAGCCGAAGCCGCTGTACATGGCATTCCACCTGAGCAGGTGCATTTTCATGAGGTAGGAGCGGTCGATGCCATTGTAGACATTGTGGGCACCTGTTTAGGGTTTGATTGGCTAAAGGTGGATGGCTGGGTTTGTTCGCCGCTGCCTACGGGGGGTGGAATGGTGCGCTGCGATCACGGTCTGTTGCCGGTGCCGGTGCCAGCGGTGCTGAATATGATGGCGAGTGGCCAAATTCCGGTGTATAGCAATGGGATAGATCGAGAATTGGTGACCCCGACGGGCTGTGCGATCGCGCTCACCCTAGCAGAATCATTTGGCCCGCCGCCGCGCTTTACGCTCCAGAAAATTGGCTTGGGGGCAGGTGGACGAGATCTGGCCGTGCCCAATATCTTGAGGCTATGGATTGGTACTGTCGATCAGTCGCCGTCAGCGAAGTCAGCGATTTCGGGCGCGATCGCCCAGCCCCACATTCCGCCCACAACCGAGACCATAACAGAACTGCAAACGCAGCTAGACGATGTTTCACCCCAAGCGATTGGCTATGTTTTTGAGCAGCTATTTGCAGCCGGTGCGGTAGATGTCTTTACGCAGGCGGTGGCGATGAAGAAGAATCGATTAGGGACGGTGCTGACGGTGCTGTGCCCGGAAAGCGCGATCGCGCCCTGTGAAGCCCTGCTGTTTCGAGAAACCACCACGCTGGGCATCCGCCGCACCGAGCAGACCCGATCCGTGCTGATGCGAGAAATGGTGACGGTCAGCACTGCCTATGGTGACATTGCTGTGAAAGTGGCGCGATCGCACGTAGGTGCACCCGTGCTAAATATGCAGCCAGAGTATGAAGACTGTGCAAAAGTGGCGCGATCGCACAGCATTCCCTGGCTACAGGTACACCAAGCGGCGATCGCAGCAGCCATAGAAAGTGGCCTTAACCTGGGTGAAACCTAATTGAGCCAGCAGGTACAACCAATAAATAAATAAATCTATGGCTCTACTTGAGATTGTCGCTGTTCTATTTCAGCTTTGGCTCGCTGTTGCGCAGATCTAAGGCTGCGCGAAAAAATCCGAAATTCATCGGCATTTAGCAGCGGCGAGTCGCCAGTTTGTCTAGGTGAAACCTGAACTAAGTTGTACTCTACGTTGTCACTGTAAATAGCAAAGGTAACGCCGCAGATTTCTAAAAACTGAACAATACCCCGGCACTCTGCTTCCATAAACTGCTTGTAATAGTCGATTAGATTGGCCAATCGAGCCTCCAGATAAAGCTGAGAATTGGGCGAAATCAGCACGATTTTCAGCAAAATAATCACGACATTCAGCGGATTGCCCTGAGAAAGCATCTGAAGAAAAAGCTTTGAAGGATGATTTTCATCTGCTGTAGTGAGATAGTCAATCAGGCGATTGCAGGTAATTAAATTTAAAGACGGATCGACGGTTTTGGTGTCGTGCTGCGGATAAAGCTGAGTAAGCTTGGGACCCAGGTTGTTTTCAATCGTGGCCAAAAAGTCTGGCTGGCCAATCGAAAAGCACAGATACTCTATCAGGCTGATTTTGTAGTCTCGGTAGAAGCAGTCGCATGTTTGCTGCTGAAATAAGCGGGCGACGTTGCGATAGCTATACTGCCCTCGGCGCACCAAAATGATCTTGATCAGCCATAGCACTCCATCGCCTAGCACCGTAGGATTTACGTACTTTTGATCCAGCCGGGAAGAATGCTGTGAAAAAGCCGTGTACATCGCTAGGTCATGCTTAAACTTGTTTTTGAGCCGCCGTGACAGGGTGCGAGCCGCTTCTCGCTGCTCTAGCGAGTTGCGCTCATTAATATATTGGGCGGTGAGCTGATAGGTGGCGTAGCGAGTGCTCCAGCGACCGGGCTGAATGGAGCCGACTCGCTGAATCGCGAATAGCTTGAGTTCTTCAAAATCTGAGCTTTTGGCAAAGTCTCGCAGCCACTGCCTCAGGCGTTTGAGGCTCGGTAAGGGGGTGGGTTTTTCCAGGCTAGGATGCTGAAAGAGCGCTAGAAGTTCATGCACCATTTCGCCCTGACGAGCCAGATCCCAGTTGTTGACGAAAATGTAGCAAGCTCGCTTTAGGGTATTGCGAAATTCTGCTTCATCATCAGCAAATAAAATTTTGCCAATAAAAGGCGATACGTCAGTGTCGGCGGTGTGAGTATAGCCGAAAAACGTATCTTCAAATTCGGCGAGCGCTTGCACCGGAGAATATTTTCTGACCGCTTCGAGCAAGTCGTCATAGAGTTGCTGCTGAGCCATATAAAATGCTGGCGGCGTAGAGCGATCGCCTTGCTCCGGATCTGAATTTTGAAACGCGCCACTTACAACCATCGCAATCCATCTGGCAACTGGGATAGCTATAGATTTCCCGGATAGGTCTCGAAAAAGCCGTGGGTTCGCTAAATATCTATGTCAAGCGCCTTATATCAAGCCACAGATATCAGGCCACAGATATCTGTGGCTTGATAGGGATCACGCCACAGCGGGATCTCAAAAATGGGGGCGGCGGGACTTGAACCCGCACGACTTTTACAATCAACGGATTTTAAATCCGCAGCGTCTACCATTCCGCCACGCCCCCAAAGTGCCCTAGCCACTGATTTAACCCGCTGCCGCTGCCCTTTTTAACAGCGTTTGCATCAGATTCAAACATCAATAGCTTAGTCACAGAAGTCTATTGCACCACCAAGCGGGCTTAGATGCAACCAATTTTTGACGCAAGTTAATGTCAGCGATCGCAGTTTAATCCGCTCTAATGCGGTCTAATATAGATAGAGCAAACGTCCTGTATGTATACCCATGACATTTCCTGCACTTGAAACATCCACCCTCTTAGCGCTGGCGACCTATGCAATTGTGGGTGGGCTGTATTTGGTGATTATTCCTGGCGCGCTGCTATTTTATGTGCAGCGGCGTTTTTACGTCGCAAGTTCTATCGAACGGCTTGGTCTCTATGGCCTAGTGCTGGTATTTTTCCCAGGGATGCTGCTGTTGAGTCCTTTTTTGAACTTTCGACCCCAGCGCCGAGAAGTTTAGCTCTAGCAGGTACAGCGCTGAAAAATACAGCGCCGAAAGTATAGAGACTGTGTAAGTTAGGGCTTGGCCGTGCGACGAATTGATGTAATTGGAATCGGCTTTGGCATTTTTGCCGCAGGTGGGCTGCTGTATTTAGCGTTTGCCTGGGCGGGTTTGGATGGCCTGTCGGCAGGCATTTGGAGTCAGGTGGTTTTTATCGCTGGGCTTTTGGGTTGGACGGCGACCTATTTATTTAGAGCCGCGAGTAAGAAAATGACTTACTATCAGCAGCTCGAAGACTACGAAGAGGCCGTACTGCAAAAGCGGCTAGATGAAATGGACCCCGAAGCGCTAGCCAAGCTACAGGCTGAAGTTGAGGCCGAGAAACTGGCTCAAGCCGCAGAGTCGGCCTCGTAAGGTCAGCTTGGCGATATTATTTTTGAGTGTCTATTTTTTTGAGTATTTTTTGAGCGATGGTGTCTATTACAGAGCAGTTTGATCGGCTACGCGCAGCCGGAGAATGCGCCCTGATTCCGTTTATTACGGCGGGTGATCCCGATTTGGCAACGACGGCTGCGGCTTTGCAGGTGTTGGATAGTCATGGCGCTGATTTTATTGAGCTAGGGGTGCCCTATGCCGATCCGTTAGCAGATGGGCCAATCATTCAGGCAGCGGCCACGCGATCGCTCCAAAAAGGCACCACGCTCGAAGCCGTACTCACGCTGGTTAAAGACTTAAGCCCGAAGCTCTCAGCTCCGATTATTTTATTTACCTATTACAATCCGGTGCTCAATCGCGGCGTAGAAACTTTTTTAAAAGATATTTATGCAGCCGGAGCCAGGGGCTTAGTGGTGCCTGACCTGCCGCTAGAAGAAATGGATAGTTTGCTACAGCTATCGGCAGAGATTGGCATTGAGGTGATTTTGCTGGTGGCCCCGACTTCTCCAAAAGAGCGAATTGAAGCGATTGTGGAGAAGTCGCAGGGCTTTGTTTACCTCGTTAGCGTCACTGGGGTGACGGGCGTGCGTCAAGAAATTGCCAGCCGAGTAGAAGGGCTGCTCAGCAGTTTGCACAGCGCCCCCGCCAAGCCGATTGGCGTTGGGTTTGGGGTTTCTGAACCCGCCCAGGCAAAGCAGCTTAAAGACTGGGGCGCAGACGGCGTGATTGTCGGTAGTGCGATTGTCAAACGGCTAGCGGAAGGCACGCCAGCGGAAGGGTTGGCCGCAGTGGGTGAGTTTTGCACGGCGCTAAAGGCTGCTATTCAATAGCTCTGGGTGTACAAACGCATCCGCATCAGGCGATGTATTTCGTTGGTGCTTTGCGCTGATTCTCCGCTACGAGTCGCCCGATGCGTCGCCTTTTAAGCACTGGTATTATTGGAAAAGTTCTTAAAAAAAGACCTTGGGAAAACCACAACAGAAAAATCCTAAGAAAAATCTCTAACCCGCTTAGACAGGTTTTTTGTTTTTCTCCGCTTCGTTTTGATCAGCGCTTCAGCGCTATAGTCTGACGGGATGCCCAAGCGCCGAATGCCGATTTTTACATAGGCTTCATTAATCTCAATGCCAATTGATTTTCGGCCTAAGCGCTTGGCGACTGCACTGGTAGAAAAGCTGCCTGAAAACGGATCTAGAACAACTTCTCCTGGGTTAGAAGACGCCAAAATAATCCGCTGTAGCAAAGCCTCCGGCTTTTGAGTGGGGTGATTTTCATACTCTTCCATTTTGAAGCGCACTCGCGAGAAATTCCACACATTACCCGGCACTTTGTCGGTGCTGTAGGGCTGAGGCGGATTTTTTCGATAGTCTATGAGCTGGCGTTTTGTCCCTGTTTTGGCTTCTACCTTAATCGCGTCAGCATTAAACGTATAGTCTTTTTCGTGCTTGGTAAGCATTAATATAGGTTCATACATCGAGCCAAAGTATTTCTTGGCCTGTACGCTAGAGCTATCGTAGGCCCAGACAATTCTGCTTTTGATATAAAAATGCTGACGGCACTTAATATCGAGATAGGGCATATTTTCAGTACTGTTCATCAGATAAAAACTGCCTTTGGGCTTAAGGACGCGATCGCACGCCTCAATCCATTGATACGTCCAGCTCAAAAAGTCTGTCGTTGACCAATTTTCTACCAGACCGTCAAAATTCTTGCCAATGTTGTACGGCGGATCGGCAAAAATCAAGTCAACAGACGCGGGCTCAAGTCGCTGTAAGTTTTCTAGCGCATCGCCATGAATGATTGTGTGAGAATCGTCGCTATAGGTCTTAGAGTCGGTCTTAGATCCCTTCATAAAAACTTCATTTTCTCCAGCTAGGCTAAAGGTCAGCTTAATAAAGGCTTTTTAAACCTTATCACTGGGATAGTTATGAATTTTTGTATTTGCTGCCATACGGCCTTACTGCGGCATATTCGTCACCGCGATATCTATTGGTTTTGTCCCGAGTGCCGACAAGAAATGCCTAGCCTTGAAATTGCCTCCGGCATTCCCTTAAAAAAGGCATTAGGTCAGAAAGTTGTTCTTCGCTGACCAAAGTTTGGCGGCAGCGGGAAAATGCTCCTGCATACAGCGATCGCACACGCTATGCGTAAACTCCACCTCAGTATGCTTGGCCATAAACTCTTCAATCGTTGACCAATCGCCCTGATCATCGCGAATGTCTTTGCAGTAAGCGCAAATCGGAATCAAATTTGCCATCACCTCTATTTGCTCTAAGGCATTGGCCAACTGCGCCGAAACCCGCCGTAGCTCTAGCTGCGAAACCACCTGACGCGCCAGCGCTGCCAGCGTACTGCACTGAGCGTCCGACAGCACCTTAGGCTGATGACCAATCACACAGAGCGTGCCGAGTGGGTAGCCGCTAGGTGTCAGCAACGGCACGCCTGCGTAAAACCGAATATTTGGCGCACAGGTCACCAGCGGATTATCCAAAAAACGCTGATCGAGTAGCGTATCTGGAATCACCATAACTTCTTGCTTTAAGATAGCGTGCGCACAAAAGGAGACATCGCGCGTAGTTTCACTTACAGCTAGCCCTACTTTGGACTTAAACCACTGCCGGTCAGCATCGACTAGGCTGATCAGCGCTATGGGCACATCGCAAATGAAAGCAGCCAACGCCGTAATGTCGTCATAAGCTTGCTCAGATGGCGTATCTAAAACGTCATAATCTTTCAAGGCTTTGAGCCGAGCGGACTCTTCATCGTAATTTTTTGCTTTCATATAGTCGCGGCAACCCTTGATTGGGCTACGGTTGTTTTTTAAAATTATTTTAAAGAGCTGATTTACAGAACATATTGTTGAAGCACATTTTGTCAAAATTCACGGTATGAAAAACAAACGCGATCAGCAATGCAAAAGGAACTAAGGCTTTATATGGATAGCTAGAGCCGGACGATATCTGCTCGGTTATCCGCCCAAAGCTCATATCTATAATATCTGCTCAGCTAATTGTGCGGCGAACAAGCTTACAGCAATACAGGTAAGTCTCACCTTGATACAGACTTTAGGCGGCTCAGACACGATGGCTCAGAAAATAGTAAGTTCCAATATTCAGTCAACTGCTAACGCTGCCACTGATACTGTTTCGACGGATGCTATTTCGGCTGACGCTATTTCGGACGCCATTTCAATAGAGGCTTGTGGTCAGCTGATTCCGATTGAATCTGTTCAAAAAATCCTCAATCGCTCCCCTGCCTCAGTGTATCGCTATGCCAATACCGACACC
>QBMP01000155.1:5712-10279 GCA_003242115.1 Phormidesmis priestleyi | reverse complement strand
ATTATTGCCAACGGCCTATCCGATCCTATTTTAGAATTTTTGGGCCAAGTTCAAAACTACGGCGAGCCGCTCGAAGTCAGAGCCGTTGCCAGTCAGCCCATTTTGACCACCGGCCCCGTCTATCTCGATCTCATCGCGGTAAAAGACAATCAGGTGGTTTTTCGCACCCGAGGCGGCCCTTCATAGGATTCGCTCGCATCCTTGATCCGCAAGGCTTTTGTAATAAAGCCTTGTACAGCGCAACAAAACAACGTAAACCACAGCGTCAAGCTCACAATACATCACAAAAAGTCAGCTAAAGGCACAAATGCCTGAGCAAATCTGACAAAATCTTTCGGATAGTTACCAGTTCTGCAAAAGTTAAGTAAATCTATTATTCAGTGGCTAAAATAAATCCTAAAGTTTTAGACCCTCTCCTCCAATTACAAGCCTCGGAGCTTCCTTATGAAGTTTGAAGATATCTATCAATTTTTTGAAGATCCGCCGCCGGTTTATCTTAATAAGGAGCTAGCCGTCTGCTATGTACTGTCTGTTTTAGTGCGTTATGACTCCTATGGCACTGAGCTGATTCATGCCATTGAGCACGACTATCCCAGCTACCGCCTATCTGACACAGTGCTCTACAGCGCCCTAAAGTTTTTAGAAAATCAGGTCGCTATTATTGGCTACTGGAAAAAAGTCGAAGGCCGAGGTCGTCCCCGACGGATGTATCGGCTGCGCCCTGATTGGCAAATGAAAGCTCGTGAGCTAGCCGAACTCTGGCAGCGCTATATGGTGGGGCAGCAAAAGATGCCGCAGACGTCTTCTGCCAACAGTGTGCCGATGCAGCCATCGAGTCGTCGCCCGATTACGGCTAAGATCAAGTATGCGGGCTCTTAAAAAGCAGACGGCTAACTGGCCGCAAACAGACTGTTAACTGGTCGCAAACAGACTGCTAAACAGACTGCTAAACTAATAGGCAACGTTCAGAGCCTTGCCTGTGAGCGCTGTTATTTTTATTTAGAAGTGCTTTGTTTTTTAACGATCCAACCCGCGCCTCCACGCTTTTACTGACTGGCCTAATGGTGATTGGGCTAGGCTTTTTTATTCGCGCCTCCACCAAAGATCGGATCGAAATTGCGCGGTTTGGCTCCAAGCAGAGTGCCGAGGCTTTGGAGCAGGCCGTGATGAAATATTTTCGCGCTCGGGCGTATCAGCCTGAGTCGGTGCCTTCTGAAGGCATGGCGGCGACGACTAACTCAGGTTCGGTAACCTCAGCGGCCTCAGCCTCATCTGATCAAACTCATCAAACTAAGCTGGTTGGCATAGTCAGTCCCAGCGTTTTTATGGCGGTTTTTTTATCAGCGTTAGCAGCCGTCGGCTTTGGCTGTTTAGCGTTGATTATGGTGACGATTTTTCCGGCCTGGGGGAGTGTCTTATTTGGCTTAGTGCTGGCCTCTCCTTTGGCGGGTGTGTTTTACTGGCGGAAGTCTAGCCGCCCTGAAACCGTCGTCATCAAAATTGAACCTATCGAGTCTGTTCCAGCTATCTTATCCACAGACTCAAAAACAGAGCCGAATGCCGAAATGGATTCTGCGGACTCTCAAGGATTTTTGTCTCAGATCAGTATTCAAGGCCATCGAGATGAGATTGCTGATTTGTACAATGCGTTTTCTCAGCCCGACATTAAGGCATGGGCGGGCTTAGAAAAGCGAGAAAGCTAAAAGACAAAACGAAAGAACAAAAAAAATAGGAAGACCTGATGATTCAGTGCCTTCCTATTTTTCAGAGTGATTTCTTGAATAAAAAAACTCTTGATCGGGCTAAGGCCACGTCCGAGCTGACACCTTGAGTTCCTAAAAGGAAACCGACAGCTTTAGACGTGGACAAGCTTTAAGTAGAAGCTACTAGCTCTTCTTCCTCTTCAGTCATAAGCAAGCGAAGACTGGGAAAGAGAAAGTGATTTTCTTCTACGTACTGTGCGCCAAATAGACCTTTCTCAGCCCAAAAGTAACGGTCAGTGGTATGCTCATTACGCTTAACGAGCAGCAGTGCAGGCGGCAAAATGCCCTCCGCATGAATGTAGTTGCGCGCGGCGGTTACGGGCTTTTCTTCCCCGCTCTCAATGCTAAACTGGGGAACTGCTTCTAAAATGCGACGCCCTTCTAAACGACGGCGGCTCTTGCGCTTGCGTCTTCGTGCCAAATTTCCTACCTCTTTTTATCTCAATTTATCTCATGCCGTCATGCTGCTGGGCTGAGTCGGCTAGCTCGATGTAACGTTCGCTACAAAAAAGCCTAGACCTTGCAAAATATAGCAGGTACGACTTAAAATTTCAAGTTAGTCCAAAGGCACTCTTAGCATTTGTGTTAGATACTTGAACAATATGTGCTGAGGGCACTATGTGCGTTTGATTGATTTTTATACTTCTGGAAACTCAGGTATAAAAATAAAAAATTGTTAAAAACTTTACATTATGGTTGCCCCATAGGCAGTTTATGAGCGCGATCGCTAGCCCTGAATTCATCTCGCTTTGTCAGATTCAGCTAAAGCTACTGACTCAGACGATTGTGGGTTCTTCGGCGGCGCTTTATTTGGCAGATGTCACGCCAGCGCATCGTTCCAGCGCTAGGCAAAGCGATCATCACCGCGATCGCCAAGCCGGTAGATTTGTCGAGACAGAGCCACAGCCAAGCGATCAGCCAAATTTTGTGCCCGTTGTCAGCTACCCAGAGCCGGTCGATAGCTGGATCGAAAATTTTGCCCGAGCGACGTCATGGGCCAGCGTTAGTTCGCTAGCGCTGCTGCCGGGAACGGTTGATGAGCTATCTCGTCTGGCTGCGGATCAGGCTAATTGGGATAAGCCTGCCTTTTCTCCGTTTGAGTTTCCGTCTGTTTCTTCCGCTGACGAAGTGCCTGCCGAATTTGAATGGCCCGAGCGGCTGCATCCGGAGCAGCAGTTGGTGGTTCCGCTGATGTATTCCGAGGTGGTGGTTGGTCTGCTGGTAAGTGTTAAAAGCACGGTCAAACGCGGTGCCAAAAGCACGGCTAAAGCAGCACCCATTTGCCCTTGGGAAACTGAAGAGCGGCGGCATATTGAGCGGGTGGCTGAGTCATTGGCGGCGGGCTGTGTGCTAGAGCGGCGCAATCAGTGGCTACAGGCGCAGCTCGCTCATAAGCAAGGCATCCAAAGTCGTCAGTCGGAAGTGTTTCATAATTTGCTGCATCAGTTTCGCAATCCGCTAACAGCGGTTTCGACGTTTTCTCAACTGCTGGTCAAGCGGCTAGAGCCTGAAGATACCAATCGGCCAGTCGTGACCGGAATTGTGAGAGAAAGTAAGCGCTTACGGGAGCTAGTCACTTACTTTGATGAGGCGGTGTCCGTTGGCGATGCGGGTTGGGCGACCGAAGAGCAGCGATTGACTGCTTTGCGACCAGCGGCCACCGCTGCGTTGCTGGCCCATTCTAAAGACCAAACTAAAGGCCAGACTAAAGACCAGACCGAGCGCCAGACTGATTCGTTGGGACATGCGCTCAGCTTATCGGCTCAGTATATTCCAGAGATAGTCGAGCCGATTTTGGCAGTGGCTGGCATTGTGGCCAGAGAAAAGGGCGTTGATTTACATGCGGGAATAGCGGCTGATACGCCTTTGGTTTGGGGCGAGGCAGAGGCGTTAGGCGAGGTAGTGAGCAACCTGGTAGACAATGCGGTGAAATATTCTCCGGCAGGGGCTCAGGTGTGGGTGCAAACGGGGGTAAGTCGCGATGGCGATCGGGCCAATAATCGGGCCAGTAGTCAGGCCAATAATCGGGCCAGCAGTCGCTCAGCGGATCGCGCTCACTACCAGGGGATTGTGGTGGGCGATACGGGGCCAGGAATTCCGCCGGAAGATTTGGCGCGGCTGTTTGAGCGTAACTATCGGGGAGTGCAGAGCCAGGGCGATATTCCAGGTACCGGGTTAGGACTCGCGATCGCTCAATCGCTCGTTCAAGACATGCAGGGCTTGATTGAAGTAGTTAGCCCTGCTGTGCAAACGCCCTGGATGCCTAGCGCGGCTCTTGCGGGTGCCCGCTTAGAAAAGGCTGCTTTTGGCCCTGGCACGGTGTTTATTGTGTGGTTGCTGGAAGTAGAGCGGTGATCATTTTGGGCGATCGCCCGATGATCGCACTGACATTACCTTACGCAGCAGATCAAACCAAAAGCTAGCGCCCATCGACAGAGCTACAGCGGTAATCATCCAGCCGAGAAATCGCAGCGGAATAAAGGGCACTGGCCAACCGGCTTCGGCGGCTTTTTGGGCGGCTATGACCGATTCCGTGCGGCCAATTGGCAGCGGATACTCGGCCAACACGTCTTCTACGGCGCTGCCAATAGAGCGTAAATCACCGCCGACCCGACCAGAAATATCGTCAATAGCGAGATCTTCTGATAGCTGCTGAGGAGTTGTGATGCCTTGAATTTCGATGCGTTCAGCGGTTTGTATAATGCTGCTGCGAATGGCCGAATCAGTGCTGAGTCGCTGGAACATGTAAAACGTGTCGGCATTGACGGTAAAAGCGATGGCCAGTCCAATCATTAGCCCAACGC
>QBMP01000155.1:439-5702 GCA_003242115.1 Phormidesmis priestleyi | reverse complement strand
CTCGCTCTTTCCATGCCGTTGTTAAACCAAGTTTCGACTTCGATTTGAAGGTGCTGCAATTCGGTTTCAGTGGTTTTGCCTGCGGCGCGAATTCGCGCTTCTGCTTTTTGGCTCAAGGTGGCTAAACTAGCGCGCAGGCTGGGAGGAATGGCTTCTGGTTGCAGGGCTTCAAAGGCTTGGTAGATTGCGCCGCCTTCACGCTGGGCTAAGGCCACTAATTCGGCATAGGTGGGGCTATCAGGGTCGAGCAAGGCCGCCAAATCGCCTAAGCTAGGCTGAATTCGCGCGATTAGCACAGTGGTTTGATGGGAAGGAATGGGATCTGAGCCAGAAGATGAGCCGGTGCCTAAGGCGCTGCGTAAGTACCCTACTCGGCTGATAAAAGAGCGGGCGATGGCCACATCAGGCGCTTGCCCAGAACCGACTTCAATGGCTGAAGCCGTCTCAGCCATAGTTTCAGCAGCCTGCATTTCAAAAGCCTGTAACAGACTAGCTACTTGGTTCAATGCGGTTTCAATGGTCAGCCAACGGGCACCTAGACCGGCTAAAACTTGAGTGAGCGCCTGATCGAAGTAAGTCATTTCGGCCAGCAGCAAGTCTTCGTCTTGGCAGCGGGCTCTCAGCTCACTGACCATATTGTGCAGCGGCAGGCTGACTTCGGTCGTGACAAATTCGCTGAAGCGCGATCGCCCTAAAAGCCACTGAAAATCCGCTAGCTTCAGCCGCTCAATCAGGCTAGTGGCAAATGCCTCTGCCGGAATGTAAGAAGGCCCGCTGGTTTGGCTGCCAAACACATTTCGGCTAAAAGTCAGCGTTCTGTACAGCGCCCCAGCGACATGAGCGAGGCTTCTAAACGCCCCGGCAAAGCGACCTTGCGCTTCATAGTTGAGACCTGCAATCAATGGACTCGCATAGAGGCTATCGACAAAATCATTGGTACGGCTGCGAGAATCTCCGGCCAATAGCTGCTCAATAGAGCGCTTGAGATGTTCAGCGCGCCATTGAAACAGCGCACTCAAAATCTCTTGAATTTCACTGGCTACCAAGCTCAGCGTTAAATATATAAAGATTAGTCCGATAGTAATTTCTACGACAATCGGCAAACTCATAATCGAAGACGGTAAACGTTGTCAGATTTGGCTATACCGTATCATCTAAGCTGCGAAGAAATATTGATTACTCTTCTTCAGGGCTTTCGTCTTCAGGGCTCTCGTCACTGCTGCCAAGCTGAGTCAGGCGAATGTGTTTACGCCCCAAAGAAATCTCAAACTCATCACCGGGCTGAAGGCCCATTTTCGTAGTGTAGGCAGAGCCAATCAGCAAGTTGCCATTTGTCTGCACCTTAATCCGATAGCTAGCACTGCGACCGCCGCGACCATTTCCACTTTGGGTACTGTCGATTTGAATGCCGTCGGCTTCGACTAGCGCATTGAGAAATTTCATCATATTGACGCGGATGACACCTTTTTTAGTAACGGTGTAATATCCGCAGGCCTTGGCCTTTTCTTCTCTGCTTAAGTGCTCTAGCTCTTTTACCTTCTTAAGCAGTGCTTTCCCGGTGAGGGCATCAACACTAGAATCGTTAACCATTCGCTCGACTCGCTAGACTGACAAAGGGCATATAGAAAAGGTGTTAAAGGAGTTTTGTAGATTGATATGAAAGCGATCTCTCGAAGATCTATAGGGATACTCACTATGCTTACAGCTTCGTCACAGCTTCGATATATACCCTAATGCTAGCGGTATAAAGGCTTACCATTAAGCTATGGATTGTATTATGAAAGCACAATTCCAAACTAGAGTAAACAGCCTATAAAAAATGCTGACGGCCCGAATGAAAAGCGAATGAAAAGCATCCGTTTTATTGACAGCATTAAGCATAAAACATTCTATTTTTTTGAGGCACCGTCTGCATTATTTCGGCATCTTTTAGATCTAACTTTAGAGCTAAAGAGTTATGTTTGAAGTACGAACAAAACCTTGATTTATGAAGCTCACTACTCGCGGACACTATAGCGTTAAAGCACTCTTAGATCTCAGCTTGCAGCCAGCCGGAGCTGTCTGTTCAGTCAACGCTATTGCGCATCGTCAGCAGTTACCTGCGCCCTATTTAGAAAAGCTTTTGATTGAGCTGCGGCGATCGCACCTCGTCAGCTCAGTACGCGGCGCTCACGGCGGCTATCAGCTGGCCAAACCCCCCATCGAGATCTCTTTGGGCCAAATTTTAGAAGCCGTGGGCGAATCGGCTAGCACCCTAGCCATTTCTTTAGATCCACTGGCCTCCGAACATGCCGAAGACTGGGTGACCTCAATGCTGTGGCAAAGGCTGCACCAAAAACTCAAAGAAGCCTTTTACAGCATCACGTTAGAAGATCTGTATTACGACGCTCGTAGCTGGCAAGCCGCTCAAGGGGAAGAAGCCAGTTTTGTGGTTTGATTTGTGGCCTGATTTGCGACCTGAGTCGATATCTTTTGAGTCTATCCCTACCGCTATAGCCGTGCTGATTGCCGCCGCTGCTCTCGATTTTATCGTCGGCGACCCGTGGGGCTGGCCGCATCCTGTGCAGGCAATGGGTAAAGTCATTAGCGTCTATTGCAACAGTCAGTGGTTGGTGGGGCTAAAGCCGACCTTGATGCGGCGGCTAGCAGGTATTGGCTTGGCGGCGCTGCTCGTGGGCGGCAGCGGACTGCTGACAGGGACGGTTCTGTACGGATTGGGATGGGTTTGGCCCGGTTTTCAGTGGCTAGCAGCGGTGATATTGCTGGCGAGCTGTTTTGCTGGGCGCAGCTTACGGCGAGCCGCTGAAGAGGTGCTGGAGCCCTTGGCCAAAGGCAATTTGGCACTGGCTAGAGAGCGACTGGCAATGTATGTCGGCAGAGACACGCAGCAGCTAACAGCAGCAGAAATCAGCCGCGCTGTGCTAGAAACCGTGAGCGAAAATGCGATTGATGGCGTCTTGGCTCCTTTGTTTTATTTTATTTTTGGAGCCGTTTTAGGGGTGATTTGGGGTGGCTCTAGTGAGATGGGGGTGAGTGTAGCGATCGCGTACAAAGCCGCCAGCACACTAGATTCGATGGTTGGCTATCGAGAAGCGCCCTACACCCACTTGGGCTGGGCCAGCGCCCGGTTAGAAGATGCTCTGACTTGGCTGCCCTGTCGGTTGAGCGTGCTGGCGATCGCGCTCATTTCCGGTCGGCCTCATCATGTGCTGCGCTTGTGCCGTCGCGATGCAGGCGCTGATCCAAGCCCCAATGCAGGCTGGAGTGAATGCGCCTATGCCGCCGCGCTGGGGGTTCAACTCGGTGGAGCCAACTACTACCGAGGTCAACTCAAAGCCAAGCCTTATCTAGCAGATGACACCAGAGCTATTACCCCAGCCGTCATTAAACAAGCTTTGCAAATCACCCGCCGCAGCTTTCTGTTGGGCGTTGCGTTGGGCGTTGGGGCGCTGCTGGTGAGTAGGCTGCTAGTGGGCAGTTAGTTGAGTTTGCACTAGCCAATCTCTTCAAGGCTTTAACTCAAGGCTTTAACTCAAGGCTTTAATCAGTGCTTCCAAGAAAGGTTTCTTAGATTTGAGCAAGCGCCAAAAAATGAAGCCATAATAGCTGCTTTCCCGTTTTCTTTCCCGGCCTTAAGTGTTTACAGATCGGCTTAAAATCTAGTGGTTCAAATGGTTCAAAAAATTGTTAGCATCCTGTCTGCCGATGAAATTCGTCGTACCCTTAACCGCCTTGCCTCCGAAATTATTGAGCGCACCGGCAACTTAGATAAGCTGGTTTTGCTGGGCATTTACACGCGAGGTGTGCCCTTAGCGCAGACCTTGGCAGATCACATCCAGCGCCTCGAAAACATTGCGATCCCCACAGGCGCACTAGACATTACGTTTTACCGCGATGACCTCGACAAAATTGGGGTGCGCACACCCGCTAAAACCGAAATCCCCTTTGATTTGGCCGGTAAAACAGTGGTGCTCGTCGATGATGTGATTTACAGCGGACGCACGGTGAGAGCTGCCCTGAATGCTGTTCATGATTACGGACGGCCCGATGCCATTCGCCTCGCTGTGCTGATAGATAGAGGGCATCGACAGGTGCCAGTGCATCCAGATTTTGTGGGTAAGGTGCTGCCGACGGCCAGTGATGAGACGGTGCGAGTGTTTGTATCAGGGGTAGATGAGCGCGATGGCGTGGAGCTGACGCAGACGTGACCCGGTAGCCAGCGCGAAGGAATGAAAAGGTGCAAGCAATTCCTTACGATATGTGCATTTGCGGCTGAGGGGATGGCTCGGTTGGGGTAATTTAGAAATACTTTTAATGACGCCCGTGCGTGAGAGAACCCTGTTTTGACCTTATCAACCCAACGCTCATCGACTTCAAGTTCAGCGAAATCTGGCCTATCAAAGCCCGATCTATCGTCTCAGAGCCTTTTGACGCAGAGCCGGAAAGCAGATCATCTGCGGGTTTGTTTGGAAGAAGATGTGCAGAGTCATCGAATTACGAACGGACTAGAGCGCTATCGGTTTATGCACTGCTGTTTGCCAGAGCTGAATCGGTCAGAAATTGATCTGACGACGACGTTTTTGGGCAAGGCGGTGAAAACGCCGCTGCTAATTTCTTCGATGACGGGTGGCACTGAGCAGGCTAGGGTGATCAATCAGCGGTTGGCGCAAGCTGCTCAGCGCTATGGCTTGGCAATGGGGGTGGGTTCGCAGCGGGTAGCGATTGAAAATAGTGAATTGGCCGAGACGTTTTCAGTGCGGCAATATGCGCCAGATGCGCTACTGCTAGCGAATTTAGGGGCGGTGCAGTTGAACTATGACTATGGCCTGAGTCAGTGTCAAAAGGCGGTAGATGATCTGGAAGCAGATGCGTTGATTCTGCACTTGAATCCGCTACAGGAGGCCGTGCAAACCGAAGGCGATGTGAACTTTAAGGGGCTTTTGAGCAAGATTGAGCAGTTGGTGCGGGTGCTGCCAGTGCCGATTGTGGCCAAAGAAGTCGGCAATGGCATTTCGGGGGTGATGGCGCAGCGGTTACTGGATGTCGGGGTAGAGGCAATTGATGTGGCCGGGGCGGGGGGCACCTCTTGGGCCAGGGTAGAAAGTGAGCGGGCAAAAGATCCTAAGCAGCGCCGGTTGGGCAATACGTTTGCGGATTGGGGAATTTCGACGGCTGAGTGCATTACTCAAATTCGGGCCTTGCCGCAGCGAACCCAGCTAAATGTACCGCTGATTGCGTCGGGCGGGCTGCGCAATGGTTTGGA
>QBMP01000155.1:0-429 GCA_003242115.1 Phormidesmis priestleyi | reverse complement strand
TGGATGCGGCTAAACCCTTGGCCTTAGGGGCTAATTTGGCGGGGATGGCGCTGCCGTTTTTGCAGGCCGCGAGTCAGTCGGTGGCGGCATTAGATGAGCTGTGTGAGGCGCTGATTGCGGAGCTAGTGACGGTACTGTTTTGTACGGGCTGTGCGGATTTAGCGGCTTTGCGACAGCCCGGAGTGCTGGGCTCCGCGAGTCAGATGAGTCAGATGAGTTAGATGATTTAGGCGGTTTGGCACTTTAGCAAACATCGCAAACGATTTACAAACGATTTTATAGAGGTAGGCTGACTCGCAGTCCTAAACATGCGATCGCTTTGACTATTCATTTACAATTCGATTAAACCCAGCAGTCCGGAGAAGCCGGACAAATTGAACTAATGCGAAATTTCTTGAAAATTGCGGCGGCGAGTGCTGTGGGCACCAT
>QBMP01000154.1:8788-10311 GCA_003242115.1 Phormidesmis priestleyi | reverse complement strand
GTTTTGTCGTGGGCGCGAATAACCGGATGGCTCACGACGCCGCGCTAGCTGTTGCCGAATCTCCTGGCCGGGAGTTCAACCCGCTCTTTTTATGTGGCGGCGTGGGCCTTGGCAAGACCCATCTGATGCAGGCGATTGGCCACTACCGCATGGAAAGCGATAGCAGAGCGCGGGTGGCCTACGTCTCGACAGAAACCTTTACCAATGATCTCATCGCCTCGATTCGCCGCGACACCATGCAGCGCTTCCGTGAGCAATACCGCGAAGTCGATGTCATTTTAGTCGATGACATTCAGTTCATTGAAGGCAAGGAATACACCCAAGAAGAGTTTTTTCACACCTTCAATACGCTGTACGAAGCAGGCAAACAAATCGTCTTGGCTTCTGATCGCCCGCCGAACAAAATTCCTCGCCTGCAAGAGCGGCTCTGCTCACGCTTTTCGATGGGTCTAATTGCCGATATTCAGTCGCCTGATCTTGAAACCCGAATGGCAATTTTGCAAAAAAAAGCGGAGTACGAGCAGGTCGGGATTTCGCGCGATGTCACCGAATACATTGCCTCTTCCTATACCTCTAACATTCGGGAGCTAGAGGGCGCACTCACTCGCGCTATTGCCTACACCTCAATTTCCGGCCTGCCAATGACGGTCGAGAATCTGATTCCGGTGCTTGATCCGCCAGCCGAGCGCGTAGAATCTTCGCCGAAGGCGGTGATCAAGGCCGTTTCTGATGCGTTTAAAATTTCAGTAGAAGATCTTAAAAGCAATTCTCGCCGCCGAGAAATCAGCCTAGCAAGGCAGGTGGGCATGTATCTGATGCGCCAGCACACCGATTTGAGCTTGCCAAAAGTAGGCGATCAGTTTGGCGGTAAAGACCATACGACAGTGATGTACAGCTGCGATAAAATTTCTCAGCTAATTAAGCGCGATCTAAACTTAGCGCAGCGGGTAAGAGAGGTGAGCGATCGCATCACCATCACCTCCAATCAATAGCAGATTGCAGATTAGTCATCGGTCAATCACAGACTGATTCCCTCAGCGCCTCAGATCAAACATCGTCCTCAAAAAGCGCTTGCCACAAAAAAATGGGCAGGCGCTTTTTTGATCGCCGCCGTTTTTCATCCCGTTTCTACATTTTTTATATTAAGCAAAGTAACCCTGTACAGAAGATTTCCCTGTGGAAAACCCTGTAAATTCTGTGGAAAACCTGTGGAAAACTTGTGGAAAACTCACGGACAATTGTGGAAAAGAATTTGGTCACGGCAAGACCTGTGGAAAAAGGCGCAGGTTTTCCACAGGTTTTCCACAGGTCTAAAAAGGCTAAACCCATTGATAAATAAAGCATTTACTTAAGTTTTCCACATTTTCCACAGCCCCTACTACTACTATATTTAAATAATTTTAAAAAAGAAAGAGTCTTTAGAAGAACCAAACAGTGGGCTGAAAAAGTAGCCCTGCAAAAGGTGACATCACAGGGCTATCGGAGTGATACTATTGGGCATCTCAGACGTGTCAGAAGTGATT
>QBMP01000154.1:5996-8778 GCA_003242115.1 Phormidesmis priestleyi | reverse complement strand
CCCCAAACCGATTTCAATATGCAGTTTTCGCTGGTTAGTCGCGCTGTTCCTTCACGTCCGAGCAAGCCGGTGCTAGGCAATGTACTCGTCCGTGCAGACACCGACACGCAGCGAGTCACCTTAGTCGGCTTCGATGAAACATTAGGCATTCAGACAACATTTGCAGCTCAAGTCGAGGAAAGCGGATCGCTGACGCTGCCCGCTAAGCTGCTCGGCGATATTGTTTCTCGCCTGCCGAATGAAGAGATTGACATCACTCAAGACGAGGATGAGCCGGTCGTCACGTTGGCTTGTTCAGCAGGGCGTTACCAAATTCGGGGGCTGAGCGCCGAAGACTATCCCAAGCTGCCAGATGTCACTACCGGCGAGGCCATTCAAATATCTGCCAATGCGCTGGTTGAAGGGTTGCGCGGAGCGCTGTTTGCGACTAGCTCTGACGAAACCAAACAGGTTTTAACAGGTGTGCATCTAACGGCTGATGACGAGAGCCTGGAATTCGCGGCAACAGATGGTCACCGCTTAGCCGTTGTGCATACGGTGGATGAATCGGGTTCGCCAGCGGGCGATGCCGCGATGAATGTGACGATTCCGGGTAAAGCGCTGCGTGAGCTAGAGCGCGTTTTACAAAATTATTCAAGCAATGAGCCAGTCGCATTCAAGCTAGATACGACGCAAGTAGTGTTTGATTTGGGTGATCAGCGGATTACAACGCGCCTGCTAGAGGGACAGTATCCTAACTATCGTCAGCTCATTCCTAAGCAGTTTGAGCGTCAGCTAACCGTTGATCGCAAGCAGCTAACCTCCTCGCTAGAGCGAATTGCGGTGATGGCTGACCAGAGAAATAATATTGTTAAGCTTTCAATTAGCCCGGAAACGCAGTCGCTAGCCCTTTCGGTGGAGGCTCAGGAAGTAGGTAGCGGCTTTGAAACGCTACCCGCTCAAATCACGGGCGAAAGCTTAGATATCGCCTTCAACGTGCGCTACTTACTCGAAGGACTCAAAGCGCTACCGTCTTCGGAAATTCAGATTCAGTGCAACAGTGCGACCAGTCCTTCGGTGCTAACGCCGCTAGGCGGCACTAAAATCACCTACTTAGTTATGCCAGTGCAAATTCGCAGCTAATGCGGCGGTGACAGTGCTAAAAGACTAAATGCTAATAGACTAAAAAAGCGTTAGCTAGAAAGTAATTGACTAATTGATTTCATCGGTTTTAGGGTTAGCTTTGGTGCCAAAGAAGTCAATTCTATAGTCTGAAACCTTGATTCCGGTTTGCGCTTCTACCTGCTTTAAGATCGCTTCAGGTAGTTCAATCTGGATGTCGATAATTTGCCGACTATCAAGGCAGTTGACATGGCTGTGAGATGAGCTGATATGCCCGTACAGACGACCGTCTGAGCGCTCAAGACATTCAATAATGCCCTGCTCCGAGAGGGCTTCTAAATTTTGATAGACTGAGGTATGGCCAATTTCTCGGCCGAGTCGGCTGAGCCGATCATAAATTTCGCGCGCCGACAGGTGCTCTTGAACCTGCCACAGCAGCTCTAAAATGTATTTGCGCTGACGACTTAGCCGCATGCCTAAGGTTTGGCAGCGATCAATTGCATCCTCTAAAGATTGAATGGGCGATTCAATCGGTGATTCGATGGGTGAAACTGTATCCGCTAATGGTTGCATGGCTTGAGGCAAAGCAGGGCTAAATCGTAGTCACTACCACTTTAGCTCGAACGCAAAGGAATTGCCTATTTTAGTTGTTGGCCTACTTTATCTTCAAAGTGCCAAAGCTGCTGGCGTTCGGGTTCTGCTGATGTGGGTTCTGCTAGCGGGGCTGAAATAGGTGAGTTGGCGGCGATCGCCTGCTGATTGTCCAATTCTTGGGGTTCCAATCCAGCCGCTGGCAAAGCATTAGCAGGTAGGACGGCGCTGCTACTGATTGGAATAGGAAGCGGCGGCACCGGCAGAATAGCTGGATTTGGGTCAGGTGAAGATGCCTTGACTTTCTCATTAGACGGGTTTGAAGACGGCAGGCCAAAAGAAAGTGGTGAAGGCTGCAAAAGATTTTCAGATGGCGTCACTGCGGTGAGGTTGGTGGTCTGATTGCTGGTCTGATCGCTGATCTGGTCGCTGGATTCAAAGGCGAGTGCTGGTAAGCTAGACGACTGATTTGGGGTGGCTTTGGAAGGATTGTTTGCTGCTAACGTGACATGGCTTAAACGGTCTAAGTTAAGCTCGTTGAATCGGGGATCGTCGAAGGCAGTGCGGGCTAGCGCGATCGCATCTGCCCGTCGCCTTTGATCGCGATCAATACTATCAACATTGTTACCTAGCCCTGGCGCGTTCCACCGCTGAGTATCCGGATCGAGATACGCATAGGTTCGCGCCCATACAATCGCCTCACTCCCTGTCATATTCAGTCTATAAGCTTTTGCTAGCTGCTCAATGTATCCACCTCTATCCAGCGCGGCTAGCGGCGCTTGATTAGCGAGATCAATCCCATTGAGTTTGGCTTCTAATGAAAGCTCAATGCCTTGGGATTTTGCCTGTTCTTCTAGCTGAAGCCCCTGATGCTTAAGCCTTTTCAGCTGCTTTGCATCGGCTTCTTCAGGGGTTTGAGCCGCGTGTTGATAAGAGAAAGTGCCGATATTCCATACGCCGTTACCAGGATCTCTATGGCCATAATAGGCTTGAGTGCGCTGCCCGTTAGACGAGCGAGTGCCTTCAGCGCTGCCAACCGTGTGAGCGACTAAAGAATTCGAGCCGCCCTCAAAAATCTGATCGTCTAAAC
>QBMP01000154.1:0-5986 GCA_003242115.1 Phormidesmis priestleyi | reverse complement strand
AAGATTTTGATCAGCAGACTTTTCAGAATCCTGGACTTCAGACTCTTGGACTTTAGGGGCTGCTTCATCTGGCGCTTCAGCTTCAACGGGCAGTGTTTTTAAGTTGTTACTGTCGAAGCTCAGGGCCAAATCAGCAGGCTGACTTTGCTCAACTTGAATAGATTCCTGTTTGAGCGGTGGTAACGGATCGCTGTACCTAGCCAAGGTTTGAATTGACGCTTGTGAAGGCGCTAAAGCAGCTGTTTTAGCGAGATGGCTGGGCGCAGAATCGGGAGTAGTCTCTTTAGGAATAGCATGTTGTGAGTTGGATGGCAGGGTAAAATCTAGCGCTAGATTATCTTCATTGGCTTGAGCAATCCCTGACCAGCTGAGTAGGGTGACTAAGGCGGCGATCGCAAACAGAAGAGGTGACTTCAGCATAAGAACAAGTACAGAGTAATAATGGGCATCTGGCCATGAGAGCCTTTTTAGCCAACATTTAAAGCTTTTTCTAAAACTTCCTTCGCGGGTTCAACAATAATCCAAGTGCCATCGGGCTGCCTTCTCAGGGTCGCGAAGCTCAAGAAGCTACCCTTCCCAATGCGCTTGCCCGCCTTAATTTCACCGTAGGCAAGATTGTTGAGTCCGCAAAAGCGAAATAAATAGGCTGGAATGTCGGGCGTAGAATAGAGCGCACATTGTTCTATTTCACTAGGTTCTAGCTCCCCATCAAAAGGGGCATTGACCCGCGAATTTTTTAAATAGAGAGAAATATCACCTAGGCTACCGGCTACTTGGTTGCCAGCAATATCGTCGCCAGGGTTGAGAGCCCACTGCTGTTGTAAGGTGATCTGTCTGGCTGGTGGCGCTGAGTGCGGCGCACATCCACCGAGCCAAACTGCGCCGATGAGAATAATGAGTTTGTTTAATAGTTTTGAGCTGTTAGATCTAATAGATTTAATAGATCTATTTGCTTTGTGCGCTTTGGCATTCACCTTAGAGCTTAAAGCGATAGCCTGCATATTCGTCATTTTCATAGAGGATTACGAGCGTTGTTTTGGGATCAAACTCTAGGGGGTAAGCATCTCTTTCGGCGGCTACACCGGCTCGAATCTCTATCTGAGATAGCTGGCAGTAGGGGTCTTTGACAACTTGGCGAACCTTCTCTTTGCTTTCTCTTTCGGGAATGGCTAATAGCGCCAAAAGCTGCTGTCGCGATAGGGTTGCCGATTGGGCGATCGCGCTTTCACAAGAACTAGCCAAAGCAGGCGTCGAGCTACTGCTCGCAGACGCGCTGCTGCCAAAAAACATTTGATTGCCAACTAAAGTTTTAGCGCCGCTTAACTCGAACAAAATTCCAATGAGCGAAAACATTAAGCCTCCAGCTATGAGCGGTTTGATGGAATGCGATTGATTGAATTTGGTCGCGCTACTGGAAGATGGATGGGGTAAGTTGGACTGGCTGAACTGGCTGAACTGAGAAGAGTTCATCGCTGGACGAACGGGTTTGCTATGGGTCATAGAGTATATCTCCAAAAAAATTATTTCTAAAACAGAAATCCAGCCAAGAACAGGCCAAGAATAGCAACAAACAAGCGATAGATAGCGCTGTAGTTAGAAGTGTTAGAGACAATCACTTGATAGAGGGCAAACCCAACAACGCCAATTAACCCTACCCATAAAGACACTCTTAAAAGAGGATAGCTGCTGGCAATAGCTTCAATGGCAACGCGCACAATAGCCGCGCAGCTGAACCAAATGGTGCCATCTAATAGAGAGAACTGATCGTTTGATAAGTCGCTGCCAAAGCTTGAGCCAATCGGGCTTTCTCGCAGGTCTCGACCGGCTTCGGAGCCTTCGATTCCTTCGAGGGCAGATTTGGCGCGATGGCGGTGTCCTTGCCACAGCGATCGCATACAGGCTTCTTGAGCGCGATTGAAGTGGGTTTGCACCCATTGACTCACTGTTTGGCTGAGAGTTTGACTGATAGATTGGCTAATGGGTCGTCTTGCACCCGGTTCTATGGGGTGATCAAAAGGAACTTGCATCGGTATGGGCGATCGCTGTCGCAAAGAGTGCGCAATGCCTACAGCTTCTTTTTCGGCGCGTTGAAAATCAATGGTTTCATAGGTCAGCGTAAAATGCCCCTGGCTGTCTCTACCGACAAAGGGGACAACTGCCGATGGATAGTCTGCAAACAGTTTGGTAATCGTTTCCAGGAGAGGATGCTCCTGAATGCCTTGACGTGCCAATGCGACGGTAGCTTGCTGAGCTGAGCGTTTGAGGGCTTCAAGCTCGGCTGACTGCTGGCGCGATCGCTCGTTGATAGTGAGCGCTTGAACCTCAAGCCGGTAAATTTCTTGAGCGATGAGATGATCGGTATGGGCGCTGGCTGCTTGATCGGGGCTGAGCGATCGCTGCTTGAGCGTCTCAATGGCTATTGCAGGCCGACTGCTGCTAGGCTCATCTGTACTATTTTCAGAACTGCCTTTGGGCGCAGACCACGGCAATGACTCTGCTGCAACCGGCTCATCTCGAAGCGACTGTAGTTTTTCTAGCTTATCCCGAATAGCCTGTAGTTCCATGTCAGTCTTTTTCATATCCAAGGACGCAAGTAGGGCGCAAGAGTAGAAAGCGCCTCTATTCGTGCTTGGTACAAGTGTACTATTTATTCCCAGAAAAAGCTAACTTATTATCTAAAAATCTTGTTTGGTTGCAGCAGCGGCAAATTTAGCCGAAATAACCCTTCATCTGTCAAATGACCATTTAATGGGCTATTTCGGCCTGTGCTGGCGCTGGTGACGGCTGGCGCGGCTGACTATCTTGGGCAAAAATGTATTCTTTAAGCACGGATACTGTACCAGTGCTGCACTAATACTGGGGAGCGTGATGATCGTTTTGTACTGTTTTGTCCTATGTCTTGTGTGCGACGTCCGGCATGAACCTGACCGCTGCTAAAGAAGTGTATGCGATGGCCAAACGTATTCCTAGAAACTACGTACTCTGGTTTAATGGTGTGCAATATCAAGCTGACTTGAACCGTATTGAGGGTTGCCTGATCGTATGGGGAAATCTAGAGCAAATAAATGCATAGGCGACTAGCTAGCGTCTATCACAGCTTTTTGTAATTTTTAGGTAATCATAGAATGATTTTTAAGTCATTTTCTTGATTGTCCCTTTAATTCATCAATGTAGAGATGGCTACGAGCCCTAGATGGTTTGGCTGTGAGCAAACGAAGAATGGCAAAGCCTGACCAATCCCTATTAAAGAGGAGATTTCAGTTAGATGGTCAAAGCTGATTGGCCCGTATCTAAGCGCATATCTAAACTGTGGGAGCATTCGCCGCGCCGCGATGTTGCTCGTCATGCCGCCTTTCATCGTAAAGCTCACCGTGCTCATGAAGAGGCCGATAATACACTTTATCATTCGACGATGGCTGTTCTATTGGCCGGTCAAGTGATGCACCGGCTGCTGCGTGGGCGTTTTGGCCAGCGTCAGATTATGGAGCAAGCAATGTGTGCAGGCCCACGCTGTTTAGCCCCGGTAGTGCTGACCAATGTGAGCGCCGGAATTATTTTTGCAATCCAGTCGGCCCGCGAAATGGCGCGCTTTGGCTCCATTGGCACCTTAGGCGGCGTGTTTGCAGCGGCCTATTGCCGGGAGCTTGCGCCGTTGCTGACGGCGGGTGTGCTGGCTTGCCAGGTAGGATCGGCCTTCGCCGCCGAAATTGCCTCCATGAAGCTCACTCAGCAAATTGATGCGCTGAAAATGCTGCGCACCGATCCGATTGATTATTTGGTCATGCCTCGGGTGGTTGCCTGCGCGATTATGCTGCCGATACTGACGGTTTTGTCACTGTTTTGCGGGGTGGCAGGTGGGGGCATAATCACGACAAATGTCTATGGTCTTTCGATGGACGTTTTTTTAGATGGGGTGCGCAGTTCTCTGTCGGTGACAGATGTGCTGGTGATTATTTCTAAGGCGGTGCTGTTTGGCGGGGTGATTGCGATCGCTAGCTGTAGCCGAGGGCTGACAGCCGCTCGCCACGGACGCGGGGTGGGCGAGTCGGCAACGGCAGCAGTCGTCACAGCTTGGGTGGTGCTATTTGCGATTGATCTACTGCTGGCTTGCTTAGCATTATTTAAGATGCTGCATTAGCACTGAGATTTGGTTGCAAGATTTTCACTGCATCGTCACACCAAAGTCACATCGCTCACCCATCATAAATGCAGGAGTGATACGCTCCTCACACCTTTTTTACCGACACAGCCGACTAGATCGTGAGTTAACCGCTAGATCTGATCAGATGTGTCGGTTTTCTTTTGCGTTGCCATAACTTAAAGGCGGCAAAACTGCGCGTTTTCACCCTTCAAATTGCTGCGTGTAAAACTGCGCGTATCGTCCACCTTGGGCTAGCAGTTTAGGATGTGTGCCGGATTCTAAAATTTTGCCTTTTTCTACAAAAAGAATGCGATCTGCTTGGCGAACGGTGCTGAGCCGGTGGGCGATGATAAAAACTGTGCGATTTTGCATGGCGCGCTCTAGCGCTTCTTGAACCAGCGCTTCGGATTCTGGATCGAGGGCGCTGGTGGCTTCATCAAGAATGAGAATGCGGGGGTTAAGCAAAATGGCGCGAGCTATAGCAATTCTTTGGCGCTGCCCACCCGAAAAATTTGTACCGCGCTCACCGACCCAAGTGTGGTAGCCCTGCGAAAACTGACTGATAAAGTCATGGGCATTGGCGACTTTAGCGGCGGCTTCAATCGCTTGGTAGTCTAGCTCGGTTTGCCCGTAGGCAATATTTTGAGCCACGGTGCCTGAAAATAGCGTAGTTTCCTGCGGCACAATTCCAATTTGGTGGCGCAAGCTCCTAATCGTGACGGTTTTAATATCAATTCCATCGACCAAGATTTTGCCTATTTGAGGATCGTAAAAGCGGGCTAGCAGATTGACGACGGTAGTTTTGCCTGCCCCTGAGGGGCCGACTAGCGCCACGACTTCACCGGGGCTAACCTGCAACGTTAAGTTACTGAGCACCTGCGTGGGCTCGGCATCGGATTCTGGACTGTAGCTGAAGCTGACGGCTTGGTAGTCTACTTTGCCGGTGATCGGCGGTAGGGCTAACGCGCCGGGTTGCTCGACTAAGGTGGGCTCTAGCAGCATCAGATCAAACACCCGTTCTGCTGAAGCTTCGGTTTGTTTGTAGAGGTTGTAGTGCTGAATCGAGAGATCGATAGGGGAGATAAGGAGGGCGATCGCAGTCAAAAATGCGACAAAATCTCCCGACCCCAAATTGCCCAATGAAATTTGCCAAGCGCCAATCATAAACAGCACCATCACACTCAAGGCTTGCAGTAGCCCCACAGCCGGATACTGAAGCGATGTCAGGTACTCCGTTTTGTACTTAGCATCGCGATTGACGATAGCTTGCTGAGTAAAGCGCTCTACTTCATAGTCTTTAGCGGCAAAGGCTTGAACAATACGAATGCTGCCAAACACCTCCGTCAATAGAGATGACAGATCGGCAATAGAGGTTTGGTTGCGTCTTGCCAGAATTAGCTGCCTTTGACCAAACAGGCCAATAATCACAGCGACTACCGGCGCAACCAAAATCCCGGTCAAAGAAAGCTGCCAATTGAGATAAAAGATATAGCCTGCGAGGACGATAATCTGTAAGACGCAGTCTTCAATCCGGTCAATATCTTCAGTCAGCCGATAGGCCAAATCACCCGTTTGCGCTTGGGCAAAGTAATCAATGCCCAGCTCATGCAAATGGCCGTACACCTGCTGACGAAGCGATAGCACCATGTTTAAAGACGCTTTAGCTGCGCTCACTCGCTGACCGTACAAAAAAGCGCTCTGCACAATAAAATCAGCCATTGCCAGACTCAGCCAGTATGCTGTTTGGCTCAAGTCACCTTGGCTAATCGCGCTAGAGGCATTTTTTGCCAGATAAGGCAGAATCGGCACCGTAACCACATAGCCAATCACGCAAAAAAACGTCAC
>QBMP01000153.1:5723-10338 GCA_003242115.1 Phormidesmis priestleyi | reverse complement strand
AAGATACAGTCGTAGCTTGTGTGCTCGATTGCCGTCAGCGCCGCATCGGCATCGTTAACCACTGAAATAGACGTCTCAAACGCGGTTGCATCGAGGGCTCGGCGTAGCGCCATACAATCGACCTCATCGTCATCCACAATAAGAACGTTCAAAGTTTGATCTAACGAAGTAGAGAGCATTTCTGTACCATATGCGGCATCGAGCAACCGTACACACAACCTAACGTAACCAGGTAACCAAACTACATCGCCTACAGACATACATTGGCTTAATGCGCATGGGTATAAACCGTCTGCACAGTCTGCAATCTGCACAGTAAGCAATCTGCATAGTCTGCAACCTCTACGAGCCCCTTCTGTAGCTATGGAAGGTTATGGAATCTCGCACAGTGTCCAGTAGTGGTTGAGTGCGGCCATGACTTCGGCAAAGCTGGCAAACGTGACTGGCTTTAGAATGTAGCCTGCGACGTTGAAGTTAAAGGCTTCGATGCGATCGCGCTCCTGATCAGAAGTGGTGAGCACAATTACCGTTGTCGCCTTCAGATCAGCGTCTGATCGCAGCGCCTTTAGAAATTCTATTCCTCCCATTTTCGGCATATTCAGATCGAGCAAAACCAACCGTCGAGACGCTGGCATTTGCACCAGGGCTGACTCATTTCGCAAAATCTCCAGCGCCTCTAACCCATTGTTGGCAACAAACAAAGGGTTAGTAATATTGGCTTTTTTGAAAGATCGCTGCACATTCATTACGTCTACTTTGTCGTCTTCAACTAACAAAATATTAGTAATTGCCACTTCTGTTGGTTCACCCATTGGTTTGATGCCTCCTCACACTCACCTTCATACTCTTACAGCCTTTTCAGAGACTTTTCCACCCCCTTTTTATAAGTTTTTTACGACTTTCTACATATCTTTATTATCTCTTTGCAGAGTTTTTACCGAACAGCCGACGCGGCATCCCGATCAGGCGGTGATTTTGGCCAAGTAAATCGAAACTCGCTGCCTTCACCCACTTGAGAGCGCAGCGTAATTTCACCGCCTTCAGCCCTAACCACTTTTTGCACAATGCTTAAGCCAATGCCTGTACTCTCTAAATCATCTCGTGATTGGAGGGTTTGAAAAATCGCAAAAATCTTTTGATGATAGTCCGGATCAATGCCTGGGCCATCATCAGCAACGCAAAATTCGTAGAACTTACCCTGCTCACAAGCAGAGATATTCACCCGGCCATCCGCTCGGTCATGGTGCTTGATGGCATTGCTAATCAGGTTTGAAAATACCTGGCTTAGCAGCAGCTTTTGAGCTTTTAAGAGGGGCATATCAGGCGTAATTTCGATGGTGAAAGCGCTCGGTGGCGACAGCGAATCGAGAATGTCATCCAGCAGTTCTTTGGTATCTACCCGTTCATAGCTGTGCTCAATGCGGCCTATACGCGAATATTCCAGCAGGCCATTGATCAGCCCTTCCATGCGATGCACTCGGTTTTTGAGCAGTTCAAACTGCTCTGCATTTTCGGGCGGAAGACTGCTGCCTAAGTCTTCTTCAATCCAGGTTGCCAGATTAGCTATTGCTCTTAGCGGCGCTTTGAGATCGTGAGAGGTCACATAGGCAAACTGATCCAGCTCTTGGTTGCGCTGCTCTAGCATTGACATGGCATCTGTTAGCAGCTGATTGACGGTGAGCAAATCATCCGTGTACCGCTGAAGATCTCGCGCTGCCTGCTTACTGGCCGTAATATTTTCAAACGCAACGCCCACACAGCGGTTGGCCAACGGAAAGGCTTTGACTGCAAAAAAACGCTGTTCGCCATGCTTATCGGGGCGAGCATCTGCGTAGGGAACTTCGCCTAGGTCACAGGGCTCTCCGGTACGGACAACATTGGCGTAAGTTTGCGGAATATCTGTCTCAACTAGGGCTGGAAATATCTCTGCTAGCGTTTTTCCGATGGTGCCTTCCATCGACATGCTGACAAATTCACCAGCGGCTGGATTCGTGGCAATCAGCTCAAAGCTATTCACATCGTCTAGATCTTTGAGTTGCCAGATGTGCAGCCCTACCTGCATGTTTCGCACGGCATTCGCGTACAGCTGCGCTTCTGCTTTTAACTTTTCAGCTCGGCTATTGGTCTGGCGCTCTGTTTCTAGCAGCTCTACGTAGCGTTCTTGAGCGGTTGCTAGCGGATTGGCTGATTGAGTGCCGATCATCTTGCGGGCAACACAGTAAAGTCGCTGCGCATCAGCCGGTAAGCTCACGACTGAGATTGTCCAGTCTAGCGGGTGCCACTGATCGTCAGCCCCGATCAAGCGATTGGTAAAGCGATTGGTAAAGTGATTGCTGACGTGAGCGATCGCGCCATCAGCGGAACTTTCTGAACCTGCTGACTCTGCTGAACCTAACAGCAACTGATCGATAGCGGTTTGAGTGGCCACGCGATCATCCGGATGGGCTAATGAAGTGAGGGTGCGATCGCGCATTGCTAGGCTGCTGTATCCCAACAATTGCTCAAACGCTGGATTGATCCGAAGGCAATGCCCGTTACTATCTAAAATGCACATGACATCAGCCGATAGCGTGAAAAAAAACGCCAGATCAGCCGTGGACAAGTCAGCATTGAAAAAAGAATCGGATGCAGAATCGGGCAAAGAACTCACGGAAACACTACGAGACACTACCGAGATAAGCTGTTTATCTCAAAAAAATAGCAAAACCTTACTCTGCCTAAGGGATGAGCCCACTACAAGTTTTGTCATTCTCCAGAGAGATGTATAGATGATCACTTTTGACGCATTTTTAATCAGGTAGCTTGCAACAATCGACAGATATACAGATATACAGATATATAGTTGACAGACGTTATGGTGACCTCTTCTGCCCGCCCCCAAGAAAGATCAGAGCAAAATTCACAGCAAGATTCAAACATGACTCCTATGGAAGACGAAATTAGCGTTGCCCTAGTCGAAGACCACGATCTAACTCGGATGGGACTTAGAGCCGCTTTTCGTCAAGCGGGTCTGCGGTTCTTGGGCGAAGCAGATACGGGCGAAAAAGGGCTGAGCCTGATTGTAGAGATGCGGCCTGATGTGGCAATTGTTGATGTGGGCTTGCCCGATATTGACGGTATTGAGATGATCCAGCGGTTCAAAAAAGAGCATCCTGACAGCGAAACTCGAATTTTGATGCTAACGATGCACGACAGCGAAAAAGCGGTGCTAGCTGCTTTTGCCGCCGGAGCTGATTCTTACTGCACCAAGGACATCGAAACAAAAGACCTGATCACCGCTATTAGAGAAACCTGTGCAGGTAACTCTTGGATTGATCCGTCTATTGCTAGCCTAGTGCTCAGCCAAGTCAAGCCCTCGGCTGCTGTCGGTGAAAACTTTAGCAGCAAAACCGTAGAAATTCGAGCCGTAGAGCCTGAGTATGAGCAAATCATTGACGCTTACCCGCTGACTGCCCGTGAGCTAGAGATTTTGGAGTGTATTGTCTCTGGCTGTAGCAACGCTCAAATCGCTGAGAAGTTGTTTGTCACGGTCGGCACGGTCAAAACTCACGTTCGCAACATTTTGAACAAGTTAGGGGCAAGCGATCGCACCCAAGCCGCCGTTCGGGCTCTGCGCTCTGGCCTTATTAGCTAGCCTTATTAGCTAATTTAGATTTCGGTTTTCTCTTTTTTGAAATCTTTTTTGAAATCTTCTTGGGAAGGTTAAAGGCAGTCACAGCTTGTTTTACAGCCGTATTAGGTAATCCAAACGGGTTACCTTTTTTTCTATTTTTATCTCATTTATTTTTAGTCCCCTTATTTCTTCCTGACCTATGGTTTCTGTTCGTATGCTTTGGTCGCTACTCAAACAGACCGTTGCTGAATGGCAGCGCGATAAAGCCTCCAGGCTCGCTGCTGCGCTAGCCTATTACACCATTTTTTCGCTAGCGCCAGTATTGATTATTGCGATCGCCGTTGCTAGCTTTCTGTTTGAACAAAGCACCGTCCAAACCCGCATCATTGAACAAATGCAGGGGCTATTGGGCGAAAATGCTGCCGGACTGATTCAAGAAATGCTCGCCAGTGACGCTCAGCAAGAGGGCGGCCTGTGGGCCAGTATCATTAGTATCGGGCTGCTGATAGCGGGCGCTTCAGGATTGTTCGTTCAGTTGCAAGATGCGCTGAACACGGTCTGGAATGTGACGCCCAAAAAAGATGCAGGGATTGGGAAGCTGGTGCGCGATCGCCTCCTTTCTTTTGGCATGGTGCTGGTCATTGGCTTTTTGCTGCTAGTATCGCTAATGCTGAGCGCCGTCCTATCAGCGCTCAGCGGATCGGTCGCTAGCAGCGTGATTGGAGATGTTTTAACCGGCTGGGATGTGGGCTGGCAAATCCTGAACGCCGCCGTCTCCTTTGGGGTAATCACCCTGCTATTTGGCCTGATTTACAAAGTGCTCCCCGACGCCAAAGTCGCTTGGGATGATGTCTGGGTAGGAGCTGCGATTACCTCACTATTGTTCACGATTGGTAAAACGCTGATCGGGCTATATCTCGGTAACAGCAGCGTTGCTTCGGCCTATGGCGCAGCCGGATCGTTTGTGGTTTTGCTGCTCTGGATTTACTACTCGGCGCAGAT
>QBMP01000153.1:0-5713 GCA_003242115.1 Phormidesmis priestleyi | reverse complement strand
ATCGATTGGGCGATCGCATCAAACCCGACAAAAACGCCACCTATGCCGCTGATGCGACCCCCGACGAAAAAGGGGAACCCGCAGGAGACTCTGAAGTCGGTTCCAAAGCCAAGACTGAGGCCATTCAACCCCATCTGCCTCAGACCCGATCAGAATATAAGGCTCACCAGCAAGGGCTAAGGCTCTCCCAACGGCATCAGCTCAACCAGCTACAGCAAAGATCCGCACCCAAAGAAGACATAAAAAAAGAAATCAAAGAATAAACAATACGCTCTCAAAGCAACGGTTACTAACTCTGATGAGAGAGGCCATTAAAAATAGACTTCTTTTACACTGAGCTGCATTATAAAATCAGGTAGCCATGAGTTCACAAGATCTAGATATCAGCGAACAGGCCATTAGCAAAACCGTTGAAGCAGGCATCAAATCTCAGCTAGACGAAGCCGAATCTCTCCGTGTAGAGATTCACACTAACCCTCTCAATCTAGCGCAAGGCCAAATAGACACCGCCACTTTAGAAGGGAAAGGGCTGGTTGTTAAAGGTGATTTGCGAACCGAGGCGATCGCCCTCGAAACCGATGCGATTAATATCAATCTGCTCAAAGCCGCCTTTGGCAACATTGAGCTAGAGCAACCGACCGATGCCAAAGCCTGCGTTACTCTCAACGCTGAAGACATTGAGCATGCCTTCAACTCTGGCTACGTCAAACAAAAGCTCAGAGGCCAAAAAATTACCCTACCCTCGGGCGAAACCGTCACCACCGATGCCAGCAACGTGCGCTTTACGCTACCAGCCGCTGATACCTTCCACATCGAAGCAGACATCATGCTGATAGAGAAAGTAGAAAAGCATCACGTCGCTTTTACCGCCAAACCGCAGCTCATTGAAGGCGGTCACCAGCTAACGCTAGTTGATGTTTGCTACGAGAGCGATCGCGGCGATCTTGACCTCGCCCAGTCGCTGATTCGCAGCACCGAAGATCTGTTGGATTTACGCAACTTTGAGCTAGGCGGTATGAAGCTTCAATTCGAGCAATTGAACATTGAATCTGGCAAACTTATTGTCACCGCCAAAGCCAATATTCAATCACTTGATTACGCTTAAATTCTTCATTTGCTTAAACTCTTTTTTGCGCTTGTTGCCGATTCTGTTTTCTGCCTTTGGCTCCCTTTACAAAAAGCGCAAAAAGGGCTCACATCAACTTAAATATTCCCAAAGAAAGGTAATCTCAGCCTTTTGAGCGAAGCCGAAAAATCTGCTTCATTCTTAGGACAGAGGAATAAAACCACTCCAAAAGGCTTAATAAGATAAGACCACTATTCTCGTACGAAAGAGAGCGCATTCGCTATGGAACTTTATAACGGCCTGCTACTGGCCGCACACTCTTATTCAAGTAGCTATTTAAACAGCTTCTTAGCCCAAATAGCTCAAGTCGGGAACCCAGAAATTGATACTTTGCAGGCTGTTCCGGTAGGTGTCCCGGTAGGCGTCCCGGTTGCTGTACAGGGCCCGCAGGTGGTCATTGCGGTGCTTTCTGGGGTGATCTTAGCCTTTGGTTTTCAGCTGCTGCTGACCAACTTGTCGATGGCGGCAGGCGTTTCCTATGTTGCCCACTCCGGCAGCTCTAGCGGTTCCGACAGCGATAGCAGCGACGACGGCGGCACCAGCATTAAAACGATTGGCCTTGCTTTTGGCTTATGGACGCTGATCACGGTGAGCTTAGCGCTGTTTTTTGCTTGCTGGTTAGCCGTCCGGCTTAATTTGTATCCCGACCCTTGGACGGGAGCCATTACCGGATTGGTCATTTGGGCGCTTTATTTTTCTTTGCTCACTTGGTTTAGCTCCACTGCCGTGGGTTCTCTGATTGGTTCGGTGGTAAAGTCAGCGACCAGCGGTTTTCAGGCAATGGTCGGCACAGCGACAGCGGCCATAGGTGCAAAAAGTGCTAGTAACGAGATGGTGCACACGGCTGAAGCAGCGGCAGCAGCCATTCGCCGCGAACTGACGACCGGTTTGGATACCTCTGGCATTCAAGATAGCTTGCAAGAATACGTTGCGGGTCTGCGCTCGAATGAGGTGGATGTCTCCTCGGTAGAAGAAGAGTTTGAGCGGCTGATTCGAGATTCTGACGTAGCTAAAGCTGACAGAGACGCTTTGCCAGAGGTAGACAGTAGCATGTTTGAGAAGCTGTTGAGCGATCGCTCTAACCTTTCTAAAGAGGAAACCAAGCGCCTCGCCAAGCGTCTGCAAAGCGTGTGGGAACGCAACACCGGCAGCAGCAAAGGCATGAACGAGCTAATGGCCTTTGTCGCTTCCGCAACAGGCGGACAGCTGGCCTCTAAAGGTCTGGGCGATCAGCTAAGTAGTTTAATCGCTGAAATGCGCCAAAGTCGCACTCCGGGTGACCAAGGCCGCCAGGGCAGCGGCCAAGATAATTCTAACGACAACAACAGCGACGACAGCAGTAAAGGCCCGGTTCAGCAAGTGCTAGCTCAAGGCATGAACACGCTGATTGGCATGGTCATGGGCAAGCTAGATCTCTCTGACATGGATGCCAGCAAGCTGATTGGCCAAATCAAGTCTGCACAGAGTGAGATTCAGGGCGGCGTTGCTGGCCAATCAGGCAATCTCCCTTCTCAGCTGCGTGATGCGGCAGTTCATGATGACAACTTGATCAAAGCTGACGCTGAAAGCTATCTGCATCACGCCTATCTCAGTGAGCTGAAGTCACCTGAACTAGAAGAGAATTTCCGCAATGTTCTCTACGATACCGATGCTGACGAAACCGAAATGCGCCATCAGCTTGCGGGCATTAGCCGTAAGACTTTCGTGAACGTGCTCTCAGCTAGGGGAATGCTCACTCACTCAGAAATTAGTGATATTGCCACTCGCTTGGAAGTGATTCGCCAGGATGTGCTCAAGAACGTAACGTTTGCAGAAGCGGCGGCGGCTGAAAAGCGAGTGCGTCAGCAAATGGAATCGTTCTTCAAGTACTCGCCTGCTAGTGAACTTTCTTCTGACATGGGCGATCGCGCTTTCAAAGCGCTAATTGAAGAAGAGCCGTTGGATGGAGATTATTTGCGCGAACGCCTCGGCCATATTGATGCCGACTACTTCCGTCAGTTTTTGCTTACACGCAACGACGTTGCGGCTCACGAAACCGCTGAACACTATGCGCAGATTCTGGAGCGAATCATCGCCGATGCTGAAGGCGTAGACAAAGCCGCCAAGGTTCGCTTGCAGCAACAGCAGCAGTCTATTGAAGACTATCTGCGCAGCACTGGCAAAGATGAGCTTAACCCCGAAGGTATTAAGCGCGAACTTAAGCTACTGATGTCAGAGCCTGACCAGGGCATTAGCAGCATCCGCAGCCGAGTCTCTCGCTTTGATCGCGATACCTTTGTGAAGCTACTGGCTCAGCGCCCTGAATTTTCAGAAGGCGATGTCAACCAGGTCATCGACTCAGTTGAAGAAAACTGGGTATCGGCTATTCATACGCCTCAAAAGGTGACGGCTCAAGCCCAAGCCAAATACGACGAAGCGACGACGGCGATTGCCGACTATCTGCGCAGTACTGGTAAGCCAGAACTCAGCCCAGCAGGCATTAAGCGCGATCTTCAAAAGCTCATGGACAATCCTAAAGTAGGGGCTAGAGCTATTCGCTTCCGCCTTTCTAAAATGGATCGCGATACACTCGTGCAGCTATTGAGCCAGCGTGATGACTTGAGTGAAGCTGAGGTCAATGATGCGATTGACAACACGCTCTCCACTATTCAAGGTCTGATTCGCTCGCCTCGACGCTTTGTCCGTAGGGCAAAGGTGACCAGTCAGCGGAAGGCGCTTTCCTTCCAGTCTGCACTGGAAGACTACTTGAGCAATACCAATAAGGAAGCGCTGAATCCTGAAGGGGTGAAGCGTGACCTGAAGCTGCTGTTGAGCGATCCAAAACTGGGCGCTAGCAAGCTGGGCGATCGCCTTTCTCAAATGGACGACTCGACGATGGTGGCCCTTTTGGCTCAGCGCCCCGACATGACTGAAGACGAAGCCGCTGAAGTGGTGGCCCGTATCGCTGATGTTCGCCATCAGGTGAAAGATCAAATTCGCAGCATTCAGCGCAGCATCGAGTCGGTGATTGATAGCATCTTTGCCCGCATTCGTCAGTATCTAGAGTCTCTAGATCGCCCAGAGTTGGATTATTACGGCATTAAGCGCGATATGCGGACGCTGTTTGATGATCCACAAGCTGGGTTTACAGCGATGCGCGATCGCCTCTCTCAGTTCGACCGTGACACCCTTGTTGCCCTCGTCAGCTCTCACGAACGCATCTCTGAGCGCGATGCCAACCGTGTCATCGACCAAATCGAATCGGCTCGCGACAGCGTTCTAGGCAAAGCCCAGCGAGTTGAACAGCAAATTGAAGGCCGTCTTCACAGCATCAAAGTGCAGACTCAAAAGCAGATAGAAGATACCAAGGTCGCTGCCGAAGCCGCTGCTTGGTGGCTGTTTGCTACGGCTCTGATTTCGGCTATTGTCTCCGCTGTAGGTGGCGTTCTAGCGGTTTAGAGACTCGTTTAGAGCTTCCTTGATATTCGCCCTTTGATATTCGGTTGATATTGGTTCTTAAAGTGTTCCACTTCTGTTAATAAGACCGCTGATTGAACTCTCCTTTGCTTGGGCAGTTAGTCAGCGGTTTTTTATTGGTTATTCTATTGCTGGTCTATTGCTGGCTGCTGCCAATCAGTGTGTTTCCCAACAGAACGGAGGGGGTTAGGTGTATGCGAAATCGCTGTTCAGCCCGACGCCTAATCTGAGCACTCCAACCAAAAAGCACTCGAACAAAAAGGAAGCCTATCCATGAGATAAGCTTCCTTTTTGGGATTTTCTATAATGATCTGGCTTTACTAGATTAAAACCTGTAAAAAACGGGTGGGCTCTATTTGTCAGTGAGCAATCCGCTGGTGTAGGCATCGCCGCTGTAAGCAGGCACTCTATTCGCAAAATCTGTTTCTTGGCCGGTTACGACTTTTGCGATTTGCTCAAACGACTCAGAGCGCCAGTTACGCTCATGGATAGGCTTGGTCTGCTCACCGCGAAAGTAAGCCTGGGTGCCAATAATTGAAACGCCTACCCATCCGACCAAGAACACCAAACCTAAAATTGTCATCATGGTATTTTCTCCAACTGTTTGCACTGTTTGCACTGTTTGCACTGTTTGCTTAGGTGGTCTTAATGCCTTCCTATGTAAACTAATGTAACACATATATTACATTTTGCATATTTAATTGACATATTTATTTTTTTGTGATTCTAGGTTTCGAGCGCATTTTTAGGGTGCGATCGCACTAGAATGCAGTGCTGATCGCCCAGCGCAAAATCAAGGAAATCCCGTTAAAAGGACTACAAAGGACTACAGCTAAATTTTCTCTCTCAACGCAGCCAATTCCTTTGGCTTTATACTTTAAATATTGCTGCTCTTAACCCGATGTCTTGAGGTCACGATGAGTTTAGTCTCGATTGCGATCGCGCTATGCTTAGCCTGCGGATGGGTACTGCTATTTGCATCGCCCGTGAGCTTGCACTGACGGGCATTTATTTTTGAGTGTTGCTTCAGCGCCGCGCCCGAATTAGCAGATCTAGCTGGCACTGGTTCCGTCAAGTGGGACAGGATAAAGTGTCTATATACATAGGATAGGAGATAATAGACAGCGAAAA
>QBMP01000152.1 GCA_003242115.1 Phormidesmis priestleyi | reverse complement strand
CCCTAGTGCTGCTTGGTGCGGGCTCCGCAACAGCGGGCGCTTATTATGCGTGGGGGCCGTCATCGCGTGAGGCTCAGCCAACGGCTTCAGCGGTAGCGCAGCCTGCCTATAGCACAAAGCCTGTGAGCCTCGCTTTGCCCGCTGAAGGCAGCTCAATTGCCCAAGTCGTTCAGGCTGTTGGCCCAGCGGTCGTGCGCATTAACGCTTCGCGGACAGTAACTAGCCGCGCGCCCAGATTACCGTCCAATATTCCGGAGGAGTTTCGCCAGTTTTTTGGCAACAATCTCCCGTCCGGTGGTGAAGGCCAACCTCAAGAACGGACTGAAAGCGGCGTAGGTTCTGGCTTTATCATCAGTGAAGACGGACGAATTTTGACCAATGCCCATGTGGTTGAAGGGGCCGACACGGTGCAGGTGACGCTCAAAGACGGGCGCACTTTTGAGGGCAAAGTGCTAGGCGCTGATCCGGTCACCGATGTAGCGGTCATTGATGTAGAGGCGAACGATTTGCCAACGGTGGCGGTGAGCAATGCGGAATTGCTGCCGGGAGAGGTCGCGATCGCAATTGGTAACCCCCTTGGCCTCGACAATACGGTCACCGTTGGCATTGTCAGCGCTGTAGGCCGCACCAGCGGTCAGGTGGGCATTCCCGACAAGCGGATTGACTTCATCCAAACCGACGCTGCCATTAACCCCGGCAACTCCGGCGGGCCATTGCTCAATGCCAGAGGTGAAGTGATCGGCATGAATACCGCCATCATTAGCGGCGCACAGGGCTTAGGATTCGCCATTCCTATCAGCTCAGTTGATCGGATTTCTGAACAGCTAATTGCAAACGGCAAAGTCGATCATCCCTTCATCGGCATTGAGATGGTCAACCTTACGCCGGAAGTGCGCGATTCTATCAATAAAAATCCCAACAGCAGCTTTAAATTGGAAGCCGATAGCGGCGTTTTTGTCGCTGGAATAGTGCCCAATTCACCAGCGGCGCGGGCAGGTTTGCGCGCAGGCGATGTGCTGACTGAAGTCAATGGAGAAGCAATTGCCACAGGCCAAGCGGTGCAAAACGCGGTTGAGGCCAATGGCTTAGGGCGTGACTTAAGCCTGAAGCTCGACCGCAACGGTCAGAGTCAAACGGTATCTTTGCGCCCCGCGCCGCTGCCTGCTCAGGGTAATGGGTAACGGTGAATGGACTGTAAGTAAATAGACTAAAAATAGACCAAAGCTAGCTAGCTTCAGCCCATTCGCTGTTAGCTAGCTAGCCAAACCAACTAGCTAAACCTATTAGCCGAACCGAAGCGCTGTGAACACAAAGCGGGCGATGAAAATAGCCGCCAGAATCCAGGTCACAATTGGGATTTCTTTTGATCGTCCGCTGGCAACTTTTGTAAACGGGTAAAGAATTAGCCCTGCGGCTAGCCCTTCGGCAATCGAAAAGCCCAAAGGGATAAAGAATATTGTCACAAACGCCGGAATCGCCTCTGTCATGTCTTCCCAGCGGATAGAGCGGACGCTGCTCATCATCATCACGCCGACAATGAGCAAAGCGGGCGCGGTAGCAAACGCTGGAATCGCTTCAAAAATCGGCACAAACAGCAGCGCGACCAAAAACATGCCTGCTGCCACCACCGCCGTTAGGCCCGTGCGTCCACCTTCGGCCACGCCTGCGGCTGATTCAGCAAAGGTGGTAACGGTAGAGGTGCCCATGATTGCGCCAGCCGTTGTCGCTATTGCATCTGCCGACAGCGCCTTGTTCGCCCGAGGCAAATCACCATTTTCGTCGATGTAGCCCGCCTGAGTGCCCACGCCCATCAGCGTGCCAATGGTGTCAAACATATCGACAAACAGAAACACCAGCAGCACCGCCAAAAAATCAATCCAGTTGCTGCCATTGATGCCGCCTAAACCAACAAAAGCTTGACCAAACAAGTGCGATGGGAAAGTCGGTATTTCAAAAATTCCAGTCGGTGCGGGCGCAACGCCCAGCACCCAGCCCAAAATCGCAGTGCCGCTGATGCCCCACAGCAATGCCCCTTTAATGCGCCTGACAATAAACAGAGTCGAGATAAAAATACCAAATACAGCCAGCACCGTCGCCGGTTCACGGAAGCTACCAAACGCCGTTTTAGTCACCTCATTTGCGACAATTAACCCTGCGCCACCGGTTTCAGTTGGCCCACTCAGGCCAATGTAAGCCAAGAATAGGCCAATACCTACCGTTGTACTTGCCTTGATGCAGCTTGGCACCGCCGTAATTAAGTGCCGCCGAATATCGGTGACCGTCAGCCCGATAAAAATTACGCCTTCAATCAGCACCGCTGCTAGCGCGGTTGGCCAAGGAATGCCCAGCCCCAGCACAACCGAGTACGCAAAGAAAGCATTGGTACCCATTCCGGGCGCTTGCACAAACGGATATTTGGCATAGAGCCCCATCACCAGCGTTCCGATTGCCGCAGAAATGCCGGTAACAACTATCAGCTCTCGAAACAGATCGCGCGGCTCAACTAAAAAGACGGCATCAGACAAGATAATGGGGTGCACCACTAGGATGTAAGCCATTGTCATAAAGGTCGTCAGCCCTGCCACAATCTCAGTACGAAAGGTAGTTCTGTACGCTGCAAAATTAAAGTATTCGGCCACTGACGCCTGCCAACCTGAATAAGGCGGTGGCATTTGCGGCTGTTGTTCTAGCTCTAAGTTCCCTTGACTCATGTCCTTTCCTTACGCCTTGCGAATGCTGCAAATGTTACATCACTGCCTACAAACAGTTTATGTATACAACTGGTATATCGAAAGTGGGTAAAGCAGATTGTGTCTTATCCTACCGTTTACAAATTATCCACTACTGACTGTAATACCAGCCTTTAAGAACAGAAAAGGCAGAAAAGATCTCTTTATCTGACGTTATGTCTTGACTGTGAGAGTGCTGTAGCCTAGTTGCTGAGCAGACTTTTGGGCCCGTTGTGGTGATAGGCCGATGGGATATAGGGATCGAAGCCGGGTAACGTATCGCTTTGTAGATAGACGATGGCGATCGCCTTGCCGTTGCGTTTGAGAATGCCCCAACTGCTAGGAAGCGTATTCTTAATAACTTGCCCAGAAAGAGATTCTTTTAGCGTTGGCAGCTTGCCTGCAAAAAGTTGTTCAATTACTTCTGTTTCTTTTGTAGTTGGGAAAGTAGCGTACAGATCGGGTGCTAATAGCAGCTTTGCGCCATTGTCAGCAGAGCGAATATTGCTGCTGTTGATGCGGGCATATTTAAAGGGTGCTTGGGCAGCAGGAACCACCAAGGTAGCTATCGGTGAATGGGAAAAAGAAGTCGGCACCGCGCTCAGCAGCTTTGATAGGTTGCCGAGCTGGCCTTTTTCACTCAAAGTGTTGGTTTCAATGGCTTCTACAAGCGATGGACTAAACAGATCTAATACCTGATCTAAGGCAGTATCGAGATCGTTTTGGGCCTGAGTAAATTCTAATTGGCTTTCGCGGGCGGCGGCTTGGCTGCGAAGGTGATTGGTGATTTGGAGGCCGCCGATGAGAAGCGCGATCGCCACAATCGCAATCACAATACTTTGCCTCACTCGCCGCTTTACCTGAGTCGAAATACCATAGTTGGGCAAATCAGCTCGACTCGCATTAGATTCGGCCAATAAAGCCAGAGAAATCATGACGTTCATTACCACCAGCACAAAGGCGATAATGCCGCCAGCAACTAACAGTGCCCGAACTAGTAAGCTCCAAGCATCGGGTAAAATATCCCACCGTACGATTTCATCAATCACCCACAGCACAGTGCCAAAGCAGGAGAGCGTGAGCAAAAAGACCGCTAAATTAGTGACAAGTCTCAGCAGGAAACGGTGGTTCATGAGGATGCTTTCAGAGAACAGAGTACTGGCAGAGTACTATTTGTGAGCGTCATTTATAAGTACAGTCAAATGCGATATTATCTTGAGTGACACTATTCCGGTTATCAATTTGGCACAGGCGCTGGAAAAAGCGAGTATTTAGAGTAGATAAAGGCACTTGAAAACTATTAACAACTATTAGAACTGCTAAAGCTATCAAAACTGTAAAAAGCTATTAAGGAACGCCCTAAATGAAACGCCGTGAACTGATGAACTTTGTCGGGTTAGGATTTATAGCGGCTTCTTTGCCGGTTGCGATCGCTGCCTGTACTCCCACCGCCCAAGACGCCTCAGCAACTGATTCTGGCACGGCTTCTGGCACGGCTTCTGGCACGGCTTCTGGCACGGCTTCTGGCGCGGCTTCTGGCACGGCTTCTGGCGCGGCTTCTGGCACGGCTTCTGGCGCGGCTGCCAATGCAGATGGCTTTACTGTTCTGGGCACCGTCGCAGATCTTGATGCCCAAGGATCACTATCATCGGCCGACATTGCGGGCGAGCCTGTCGTTGCCATTCGCGACCTGGCCAATGCCGACAGCGTAGTTGCCTTTAATGCCAAATGCACTCATGCTGGCTGCGCTGTAGCCTGGGCCAATTCTGAATTTGCCTGCCCCTGCCACGGCTCTAAATTTAGCGCAACTGGAGAAGCAACTAACGGGCCTGCGACCGAGCCCTTAGCTACCTACGAAGCCAAAATAGAAGGCGACAAGGTGCTCGTAAAAGCGGCATAAGCTCGGATTTAGAGCGCAAAACCTATTTCTCATGACCTATGACAAATTAGAGGGGAGTCTCTAGGGTTAGATGTAGTGCGACCTTCGGGCTTTGATGCTTAGAGGCTTTGATGCTCAGATATCTAGATCGCACCGCTTAAATTTATCTCTTAACTCATGCGTCAGATTACTGTTCAGGTGTCTCCAGGCTACGGCAAGCAGGTATTGCAGTTAGCGGAGCGCCACGATGGCCGCTGTCTATCTTTAACTTCAGCCATCGGCTCAAAAGGAAATATTGATAGCGTCCAGGCGCTGATGCCCAACCGCAGCGTTGGCGACCTGCTAGAGGAACTCGAAAAGGAAGTTCCCCTAGCGGAGGTTTCTTTACTACCGAGCGCGATGCTGTCACTCCAGCTACCAACCGATGATATTCCGCAGAGCTTACAGGAAGTGCAGCCGCGCAGCTCAATAGAAGTTTTTCTGCAAGGGGTGCAGAGTATTGGCTCTTGGCCGAGCTTTTTAACCTATGCCGCCATAGCTGGCGTAATTGTATGGATTGGGCTCTACACTAACAGCGTTTTTTTGCTGGTGGCGGCGATGCTGATTGCGCCTTTTGGGGGGCCTGCGATGAACGTAGCGATCGCGTCGGCAAGAGGAGATGTTCGCTTGCTTAAGCGTAGCCTACTGCGATATTTTGTTGCACTGGCTGTGATTGTAGTCGTCACCTGGCTGCTGAGCATGGCCTTTGGCCAAACCATTGCTACCCAGCAAATGGTTTCGGCCAGTGAAGTCTCAGCGACAGCGGCGCTGTTGCCCTTAGCTGGCGGGGTTGCTGGCGCATTGCAATTGGTACAGTCTGAGCGCAGCAGCTTGGTATCGGGTACAGCCATTGGCATGTTGGTAGCCGCCGCCTTAGCCCCACCAGCGGGGATGATTGGCATGGCGATCGCTATTAACAGGCCCGAAATGATCACCAGCGGTATCTTTTTACTGCTGCTACAGCTAGTCGCTATCAACATCGCCTGCGCCAGTGTTTTTCGGCTATATGGCCTCAATTCGCAAGGAGCTGTCTACGCTAGAGGGCAGCGGCGGTTCTTTCCAATTGCGCTAGGGTTCTCTGCGCTAGCCCTAGCGCTGCTATTATTTTGGCAGTTTTTTACCACACCCGATCTACTGCGAGCAAGCCGCGCGCAAGAAGCCGCTAGCATCATTCAAACTGTGATCAAAAACGATTCTGATATCAGCTTAGTCGAAACCAACGTCCGCTTTAGTCCGTCTAATATTCCTGGCCAAAATACGCTGCTTAGTGACATCTATGTGCAGCCCAAAAACGGCCAAACCCTCTCTAGCGAATCAGTGAGTCGCCGCCTGAGTCGCCAAATTCAAACAGAACTGCTCGAATCAGGCTTTGACGTTACCTCACTGGTGAACGTGACGCTACTAGAGCCGCCTTAATTCAGCCGCCTTTGGATACATTAAAACCGCCGAAATTCTGTTTTTTTTACTGGCCTGCTACTCGCCTGCTCAATCCTGAATGTATTCATTGCCTTGGATGAGCGCCAGCTCCGCCCGCACAAATTCGCGCCCCAAGTAAGCAGCATGATCTAAATAGCTAATGGGGCAGGGGTTCTCTTTATTTTCAAAAATCTTCATGCACAGCTCTTTGGCGGTTCGCCCCGTGAAAAGTTGAGACGATGGGCGATCGCTGCCGCCCCGCACAGATAGCGGCTTCCCCGTTACCGGATCGCAGGCTAAGCCTTTGTCGTCAATGGTGTTGGTAAAGTGCTTAGCACACAGCAAACCCGCCTCGCGATCTACATAGATCAAAAAATAGCCATCTGGATCGAGCGCTATAAATCGCTTAGAGAGCTTATCATCCAGTGCAGCCAGCGCTTTTGCATCAACCGTCTTAGCGTTTTTTGTAGGAATAGAAATGGTTGCCATAGTGCTTTAAAAAATGCTTTAGAACGGTTTGGATGTAGTTTGGCATACCATTTTAACGCATGAACTATAGCTATAGCGACACCACGTAACCTCAGGGCTGCAAACTCTCAATCACGCTCAGATTCGCCCTTAGCCATTCATTGACTAGCGCCTGCACTTCTACGCCACTTTCTTCTGCCAAACGGTTCATTCGGGCGTTGACGTCGGGTTCTAAATGAATAGGAAAGCTAAACTCTGCCTGAGCGTTGTAAAACTTACCCCGCTCACCTTTAGAAAAATCATATTCAGCCTTCATCAATCGCTCTCCTGATATTGAAAGATCTCTGCCTTAGTCGCCTTTCTCGCTGAAACAATGCGAATTCGGCACAGCTCCTCGCTGACTGACTCAAAAGTATGGATCACCACCCGAAGGGTACCACTGCTATCTATTCCAAGCGTAGTCCAACGATCCTCATTTTGACTATGCTTGTTGTCATATACAGATATCTGACGGGGGTCTTTAAAGACTGTCGCCGCTTGACGGAAAGAAACTTTATGCTTTCGACGATTGCTGGCTTCCTTGGCAAAATCCCAGTCAAAACTATATTCCAAACCTAGCACCTTGCGGAAACTGGTCTTTTTATACCCTCAGAATGCTACTTTTGCTCAGTCTATGATGTCAGGATAAAAACAATGAAAGGAAGATGACAAAAGCCATCTTCCTTTCATCTACCAGCGCTATACCAACACATTTCAGACAGTTGCTGTTTGTACCCCTGCCGCCGAAGTCACTGCTACCGGAGTCACCGCTACCGGTGTCACTGCCGCCGAAGCCCCTGCTGAGCGAGCAACTCGCCGCCGTCGTTCACCCCGACGAGACCCACCGGCCATCTCGTATTCACTGCTGTCTTTTCCGTATTTTACGGCGACACCTAGCAGCATTTTCTCGGAGACGCTGGCGAGCTGCTTTTCCGCCTTTAGGATTTCGTTAGAAGCTTGATCCGCTCTGGAGAGCAGCGTATTGTAAGCTTCTACTTTCAGGCGGAGCGCACCGATCTCTTTTTCAAAATTTATGGCTGACATGCCGTTGCCTAAGTCAAGCTTGGCATCAATAGATTTCATCCCGGCTAAGCGGCTCTCAGCCTTGGGTAGAATAGTAGAATTTTTCTTACGTCGTGCCATAGGGCGCTGCCTAATCCTTTTGTAGATGAACAGTTTGTAAGTAATACAGTGAACGACAGAACCGCCCTGCGGTAAAAACAGGCATGTTCTGCTGGTATCACTATGCCCGTGGTGACAAATAAAAAGTACAGGGCAATCTCAGTGCAATTACAGTTTTTTTGCTGATGGTGAGAACTATTCGCTGCTGCTGGTCGTGCATTTACGGTGCAGCGAGAAGTATTTGCTACTCTGTAAGAAGTGGGCGCTACTCCGTGAGAAGTGTTAGCTATTCTGAAAGAAGTGGGTGTTACTCCGCGAGAAGTGGGCGCTAGCGCGTGAGGAGTGTTAGCTACTGCGTGAGAAGTGGGCATTGCTTTGGGAGAAGTGGGAGTTGCGCTAGATGAAGTGCGATCGCTTCACAAAAAAGCCCACGTTGGTATATGAGAAGTGCGATCGCTTGCTTTAAAAGTGTGAGCTGCTGCTGTTTGCGGACAAGGTGCTGTAGGAAGCCAGCGGCGGGTTCGGTGATAGCATGTCTAAGCGTTTAGAATGCTGATGACGCGATCGCCCTGCCTCAAGAGATATTAAGAGATATATGAATAACGGCCAAAAGAAAAAGTTAGAGACTCAGCTTTGGAATATTGCCGATTCGCTGCGGGGCAAGATGAATGCCGATGAGTTTCGGGACTATTGTTTGGGGTTTATTTTTTATAAGTATCTGTCTGAGCGTCAGCATCTGTATGCGAATGGCATTTTGGCTGAAGATGAGATCGATTTTTTAGAGATTGATGAGGGCTCTGAAGCGGGGCAGGAGTATTTGGCGGCGCTGCGGGAGGAGTCGATTGAGACGCTGGGCTATTTTCTGAAGCCGTCGGAGCTGTTTGGGGCGCTGGCGACGCGATCGCTGGGCAACCAAACCGATAAGGATGAGGTGAGCGACGAGGATTTGGAAAAAAGCTCGGTCTTCATTTTGGGCGATTTGGCGGATGTGTTGAGCAATATTGAGCGCTCGACGATGGGGAAGGAAAGTGAGGAGGATTTTGATCATCTGTTTGAGGATCTAGATCTGACTTCGACGAAGCTGGGCCGCACGCCAAAGGCGAAGAATACGCTGATTGCGAAGATTTTGGTGCATCTGGATAAGATTGATTTTCGGCTAGAAGATACCGAGAGCGATGTGCTGGGCGATGCCTATGAGTATCTGATTGGGCAGTTTGCGAGTGGGGCGGGTAAGAAGGCGGGGGAGTTTTATACGCCGCAGCAGGTGAGTAAGGTGCTGGCGAAAATTGTGACGACGGGGAAGGATCGGCTAAAGGCGGTGTATGACCCGACTTGTGGATCGGGCTCGCTGCTGCTGCGGGTGGCGCGGGAGGTGACTTCTGTGGGCGATTTTTATGGGCAGGAGATGAACCGCACCACTTACAACCTAGCGCGAATGAATATGATTTTGCACGGGGTGCACTATCGCAATTTTGACCTCAGGCAGGAAGATACGCTAGAGAAGCCGCAGCATGAGGGAATGCGGTTTGAAGCGGTGGTGGCGAATCCGCCGTTTTCGGCGAATTGGAGTGCGAGTGCGCTGTTTGAGAGTGATGATCGCTTTAGTCAGTATGGCAAGCTTGCGCCTAAGTCTAAGGCGGATTTTGCGTTTGTGCAGCATATGTTGCATCACCTGGATGATAACGGCACGATGGCGGTGGTGTTGCCGCATGGGGTGCTGTTTCGCGGGGGAGCGGAGGGGCATATTCGGGAGTATGTAATCCGGGAGCGGAATTGGTTGGATGCGGTGATTGGGCTGCCTGCGAATATCTTTTATGGCACGAGTATCCCGACTTGTGTGCTGGTGTTTAAGAAGTGTCGGGAGCAGCCGGAAGATGTGTTGTTTGTAGATGCGAGTGCGCATTTTGAGAAGGCAAAGAATCAGAACTTTTTGCGGGATGAGGATGTAAATAAGATTGTTGAGACGTATCGGGGGCGGTTAGAGGAGGAGAAGTATAGCTATCGGGCGAAGTTGGCGGAGATTGCGGAGAATGATTACAACCTAAATATTCCGCGCTATGTGGATACGTTTGAGGAGGAGGAGCCGATTGATTTGGCGGCGGTGGTGCGGGATCTGCGGGAGGTTGATCAGGAGATGGGGGAGACTGATCAGCTTATTCGTGGTTTTTGTGAGGAATTGGGGATTGAGGCACCTGTATGAGTAAAAAGGTAAAGAAAAGAGTGCCTGAGTTGAGGTTTCCTGAGTTTGAGGGAGATTGGCAATATAAAACTGTTCAAGGTATTTCAAAAAAAGTATCATCAGGACGTTCAAAGATAACACGAGAAGCTGGCTGCTATCCTGTTTATGGCTCGACTGGAATTATCGGCAAAGCAGAACAAGGAGATTATTCTGGAGAGGCGATTCTCATAGCAAGGGTGGGAGCAAACGCGGGAAAAACTTCTTTCGTGGATGGAGTATATGGAGTTACTGACAATACTATTATTGTAGTTTTAGATAAGTCAATCGTAACTACTCAGGCTTAATTCTTTATGTAGAAAAAGCTTGATTTCACCTGTATGGGATTAAATTTATCAGAAGCCATCAGCGAGACTCGATTCAATGAGCCAGCGAAAGTTGCCAAAATTGAATATCAGTGAAGCGGAGATCCGAGCGGTGTA
>QBMP01000151.1:9615-10405 GCA_003242115.1 Phormidesmis priestleyi | reverse complement strand
TAGCAAAACGGGGAATTACCTCGCGATCGCTACTCCTGAAAACATCAACATATTCGCTCAGGCAAACAGTTCGCAATAGATTGAGGAGAGCCGGACGATTAAGTCTATTGCCCTGGGTAAGCGCTAAGCGCAGCGATAAAGAAAGGAGCAGTGCCATGTCGTTTTAGGGCAGTCTAGCAAACCGAAGGTATCATATTTATTCAATAGGCTTTGGTTTGCAAAACCAGCCTATTTTTTTTCCTATTTTTTTTTCCTATTTTTTTTGCCTATACTTTGCAAAACTGCCACTTTACAACGCTTACGTTGATTGTGTGACTCCTCCAGACTAATGGATTATGTTCAGATTTCTGCACTACTGCTTGCGATTTCTGATTTTTGAGAACCCTATTTTCCTCATTCGTTGGGAATCCTATGCGCAGATTAGTCTGATATTAGTTGCGCTGTAAAATTTTAAGCAACCGTTTATGTACGTTCAAAAAGCTGTCGCTGCCTCAGATTCTAAGTGTGACTTCCAGCACTTAATCAGTCAAACGATTGAGATTATGGCCTGTTATGGGAGCGATTGCCGATACCGCGCCGTCAGTCCAGCACTGACTGAAATCTTGCAGTGTTCCGCTGAAGCCTTGGTGGGTCAAACGGATTCGGCGCTGGCGCAGATGGCGCATCAATCGGCTGATCTCAGAGCGTATTGGCAGGCGGTGGCTGATGCGCTCTCAACGGTTGCACAACAAGGACAGGCGGTACGGCAGATTCATGCTGGGCCCACAGCAGCGGGCCTCCAGTATTACGA
>QBMP01000151.1:0-9605 GCA_003242115.1 Phormidesmis priestleyi | reverse complement strand
GAGGGATGAACAGGATCAGCTGTGTCAGATCCTCAGCATTAGCCGAGCGATCGCGCCGCCTGCCGATCCATCTGCTGCGCTCGTTGGTGTTGAAATGCCAGGATTAGAAACAGCTTCACTTTCAAACTTGCCGTGTACGCGCGCTCACTCAGCCCCGTATCACTTTGACAGAAAGATGAAAAAATATACTAACAATTGCAACAATGTTGAAGCAACGACGACTTATGAGATGACCGAATTTATGCAGATTGTGCTCGATAGCATTCCCCAGTACATTTTCTGGAAAAATCGAGACTGCGTGTATCTAGGTAGCAACCGTCGCTGGGCCGAAATGGCAGGACTGGGAAATCCGAACAATGTTGTAGGCATCACTGATGACGATTTGCCTTGGACTTCAGAACAAAAAGACTGGTATGCGACGTGCGATCGCAAAGTAATGGAGACGGATACGCCCATGCTGCGGATCAAACAATCTCAGCGTCAGGCCAATGGTGAGCTGAGCTGGCGAGAAACCAGTAAATTTCCCCTGCACGACACCCAAGGCAACGTCGTTGGCCTACTGGGCACCATTGAAGACATTACCGAGCGGAAAATTTCTGAAGATCTGCTGAAACAGTCCGCAGAAAAGTTTCAAAATCTGGCCAAACAAGGAGAGTTATTGAACCAAATTTCAACTCAAATTCGCCAGTCGCTAGAATTAGAATCCATTCAGCAAATCACAGTCGATGAGGTGCGCCAGTTATTTTCCGCTGATCGGGTATTCATCTACCGCTTCGGCTTAGACGGGAATGGCCAGGTTGCCGTGGAATCTGTGACTGAGAGCTGTTACTCCATCCTGGGCAATACCGGGATGAACGGAAACTTTCATCATCAATATATCGAACAATATCAGGAGGGGCAGATTCGGGCCATTGCCAATCTTACCACCGCAGACCTCGACGCGCATTACAGGGACTATCTGCAAACCCTCCAGGTACAGGCCAATTTGACCGTGCCTATTTTAGTGCAAGACACCCTCTGGGGACTGCTCATTGCCCACCAATGCTCAAAGCCAAGGGACTGGGAAGATAATGAGATTGATCTGCTGCGCACTTTAGCGGGTCAGGTCGGTGTGGCCATTCATCAGTCAACGCTGTTTGCCCAGACTGAAAGCAGCGCCGCAGAGGCTAGAGAAAAAGCTCATCAGTTAGCGGAAAATGTTCAAGCGCTAAAGCGAGCCCAGGCACAGCTTATCCAAACTGAAAAAATGTCTAGCCTGGGACAGATGGTGGCAGGCGTCGCCCACGAAATCAACAATCCAGTTGGCTTCATTCATGGCAATCTCAGGCATGTAGAGAACTATACTCGCGACTTGCTCGAATTTTTACGACTCTATGAAGCGCACTACCCCAATCCTGATGCAGCTATTCTGAGCGCAGCCAAAGATCTAGATATTGAATTTGTTCAAGAAGATTTATCAAAAACACTCTCATCCATGCGGATAGGAACAGAACGAATTCGAGAAATTGTTCTATCCTTACGTAATTTTTCTCGCATGGATGAAGTTGGATGTAAGACCGTCGATATTCATCAGGGTATAGAAAGTACTTTGCTAATTTTGCAACATCGGCTTAAATCTCAACCCGAGAGACCGGCTATTAACCTGATTCGAGACTTTGGTGACTTGCCGCCCGTTGAATGTTTTGCTAGTCAGCTCAACCAAGTATTTATGAATATTTTAGCGAATTCTATCGACGCCCTGGAAAGTGAATTAAAAGATAATCCAACGGCTCAAAAATCTCCCCAGATAACGCTGCGCACTGAAGCCAGTACCGATAGCATTGTTATTAGCCTCACTGACAACGGTACGGGTATTCCTCCCGCGATTAAGGATCGAATCTTTGATCCCTTCTTCACGACGAAAGCAGTAGGGAAAGGTACCGGCATGGGGATGGCGATTAGCTATCAGATAGTAGTCGAGAAACATCATGGCCAGATTGAATGCTTCTCTGAAGAAGGCACTGGCACCAAGTTTGTGATCACAATTCCAGTACGACCTCCAGCTATTGTATAGCTGTATAGCGACTGTATAGAAACGACTCTATCGCGATCAGAGTAATCAAAATGCCAGTTATGCGATTGTTTGAGGATTGTTCAAAAAGGGCTGATTTAGGGTAATCAAATAGAGGTAAGCCCCCGGCTCTGCTACAACAGATCTTTCACGCTTTGACCCCTCTTCTTTACTTTCCTAAACAATGGCACGTATCAGCGGTTATTGAGCTATTGCCGAATCCTTACTCAATCGGACGTCACCGTCGAACCATCGGGCATAATCGTGTTGTGGAGAACAACATCACTGATTCTGGAGTTATTCATCCAGTCTTCAAAGAAAATATCGGCTTGACTCAAGTCGACATCGGTCAAATTGACCCCTCTAATGAGCGGAATACCGATTTCGGTACGAACCAAGATAGCACCAGTCAGATCAACGTCAACCAATCCAACCATATTCAACTTAGCGTAACTGAGATCAGCGTAGCTGAGATCAGCTCCTTCTACAATACTGTCAGAGAGGATAGCGTGGCTGAGGTTGGCCTCGGTCAAGTTAGCACATTCCAAACTAGCCCCGCCGAGATTAGCGCGACTCAAATTAGATCGGCTGAGATCGGCTTGCTCAAATTTAACTCGGCGCAACATAGCTCCACTCAAGTTGATGCCAGGAAGTTGGGCTCCTTCCAGTCCATAACTTGGCTTGATGACAACGCCACTAAAGTCTCTTTCCCCAATAGCATATCTTTGCAACAGCTCTTCAGCGGTCATAAGAACTCCAAAACGTAACATTATCAGACTGGGCTGAATTCTCCAGTTATGAGATGCCTATTGATCTCACTTTTGAGTTCAAAGCGCTTTCTCCTGGCCAACTAGCCGAAACGCAAATCACGAGCTTCGACGTAGATGGGCATCCAACCGTAGGTACGATCTACCTCGACGATGACGCGAATGGCGCAGGTTGGTTCATCGACTCAACGCCCTGGGAGTCAAGTGAATTTAGCATTCAAAACACAGAATACAGCTTTGAAGCCACTACTGACTCCACTGCCTACGGCCACTACTGACTCCACTGCCTACGGCCACTTCTGACATACTGACAGCTGACACTAGCTAACCTCATCATGAGAGATAATGAGAATTGTTGGCAAGAGCCTATCAAAGAGATCACCTTCACCAGAAATGGTTTAGCCTTATAAAAAACTAAATCGCCAGACTATGCTACATCAAGATACTCGTGAAGCCCTTGCTGGGGCGATCGCTAACATTCACGAAAAAGGAATGGCTCAAGGCACGGGCGGCAACTTTAGCGCGGTAATTGGCTCGCAGCCGACTCGCCTACTGATGTCGCCCAGCGGAGTCGATAAAGGTACGGTCGCACCTGCTGCACTCATTGAGGTTGATCACGCAGGGCGGGTGGTGGCGGGTGAAGGCGCTGCCTCGGCGGAGACATTGCTGCATTTAGAAATTGTGGCGATGACCGGGGCAAAAGCGATTTTACACACGCACTCTGTTTTTGGCACGCTGCTTTCAATGCACGCGCTAAAGCAGGAGAAACTAGAGTTCTTTGGCTATGAAATGCTCAAGGGCATTGAAGGCGTGAAGACGCATGAAACCTTGGTGGAGCTGCCCATTGTTGAAAATTCTCAAGATATGCGACTTCTCAGCCAAACCGTTGTCCAGCTGCTCACCCAAAAGCCGCATCTCTACGCCTTTCTCGTCGCAGGCCACGGCCTGTATGTATGGGGCGATTCGCTCTTTCAGGCGCGGCGGCATTTAGAAATTTTTGAATTTTTACTAGAGCTAACCTACCGCAACCTAGTGCTCTCAAGCAGCGTGAATGCGGCTTAGCCTATCTGTAGCGGGCGGATCATCGCATGAGTCGTTTTTTGATAGGCTAAAAATAGGCCAAAATATAGATTGAAACATATAGAATATAGACTCACTCGCTGGAGGCGCTATGGCTGTTTTAACCATTCCTGACAAACAACAAACCATTGGCGAGGCTGAAAAAATTGCCGCTTACCTGAGCCAAATTGGCATTACCTACGAGCAGTGGGAGTCCTCCATGCCTTTAGCCGACAGCGCCACCCCAGCAGAAATTTTAGCAGCCTATGCGCCCCAGCTAGACGCGCTCAAGCAAAAAGGCGGCTACATCACTGCCGATGTCATCGATATCACCCCTCAGATGGCCAATCTCGAAGCCATGCTCGACAAATTTCGCGATGAGCACTGGCACGATGAAGACGAAGTGCGCTTTATTTTATCGGGGCAAGGCGTGTTTCATATTCACCCCAAAACCGGCCCAGTCATCGCTGTCACCGTCGAAGCAGGCGATCTGCTGCTGGTGCCCACAGGCACTCACCACTGGTTTGACCTCTGTGCGGATCGGCAAATTAGAGCCATCCGCCTGTTTCAAGACCCGGCGGGCTGGACGCCCATCTACACCCAAAGCGGCATAGAACAGAAATACAAGTCACCCAGGACAGTGACCACCCCTACCGCAGTCGGTTCTGCTCTATATCGGTTTTTTACCTATGCCCTATGCCGATTCGGCTGATGCTCTCCTGCTCGATATCGAAGGCACCACTACGCCGGTAGCCTTTGTCTTTGAGGTGCTGTTTCCCTTTGCGCGCGATCGCGCCGAAGATTTCCTCGCCACGCGCGGCGGCGATGCAGACGTACAGGCCGATCTGGCGCTACTACGGCAAGATTACCAGCAAGAGTCGCCGCCTGTGCCCCCGTGGGAGGGCAATTTGGCAGTGGCAGCGGTGCCTTATATTCACCATTTGATTGGGTGTGATCGCAAATCCACTGGCCTAAAATCTCTCCAAGGCAAAATCTGGGATGCGGGCTACCAGTCAGGGCAGCTGCGCTCATCGCTATTTGCCGATGTGCTCCCGGCCTTTCAGCGCTGGCAGTCGGTGGGTAAAGCCATCTACATTTTTTCCTCGGGCAGCGTGCAGGCCCAGCAGCTGATCTTTCGCTATAGCGAGGCAGGCGATCTAACGCCCTACATCAGCGGCTATTTTGATACCACTATCGGATCTAAGCGCGAAATAGAGAGCTATCAAAAAATTGCGGAAGAAGTGGGGCGATCGCCCGCCAAAATTCTGTTCATCTCAGATGTCGCCGCCGAGCTACAGCCTGCTAAAACCGTCGGATTTCAGACCTTATTTTCCAGCCGTCCGGGCAATCCCCCTGCCAGCGCCGAAGGCTTTACCCCAATCGAAAATTTTGACAGCGTATAGCTTTGAGTTCTTGCAAGAGAATAGATTTCACAGAGCGAAATCTCTCGTCAGCATGTAGGTAGGTCACAGTTCAAAATCAGCTCTTTAACCTCATCGCGGAGCATATTGAGGGTGTAGTTTTTTTGCGAAATATGTTGACCATAGTGAACCCTTTAAAGGCCGTAACAGTGCCTATTTGCTTTCGTCTTGAAGATTACTGGCCAATATTGAGAATTTCCCCATCAGCGTTAATGTCATAAATAATCGGTAGCCCTGTCGCCATCTCTAAGGCACAAACGGCCTCATGACTCAGACGGTCGAGAACCATGACGATGGAGCGAAGAGAATTTCCGTGGGCTGACACAAGAACATTATCTCCATTTTTCAAGTGCGCTAATATTCGCTTTTCAAAATATGGAATTGTCCGAGCAGCAGTGTTTTCCAGGCTTTCACCGCCTGGGGGGCGAACAGAAAATGAGCGTCGCCACTGATGAATAATCTCTTTGCCAAATTTATCGGCTGTTTGAGCTTTGTTGAGCCCCTGTAGGTTGCCATAATAGCGCTCGTCTAGCGCCTGAGATAAAAAGACTGGGATTTCTTCAGTGTGATCTCCCTCATACTCGTTCCATCCATGCCAGTGAGGGGCATCTGCATTGTGCTTGAGAACTGGGCTTTTGCCATAGCGAAGGTCGCTCTCAGTCAGACAAATGACGGCGGTTTCTATGGCGCGAATCAGCAAGCTGGTGAAGCAAACATCAATGCGATATGGGCTTAGTTTCTGGGCAGCGCTGATGGCTTCTTGGCGGCCTTTGTGGTTGAGGGGAACATCTACCCAGCCGGTAAATTTGTTAGCGGCATTCCAGGTGCTTTGGCCATGACGAATGAGAATGAGTTTGGCCATTGAAATAGCTTCCTTGTGTAGGCACAAGATTGCGCACTTCTGTAGCAGTTTCTAGGCCGAGTGCTGGAGCCGCTAGCTTTTTCTCCGGATCTTGAAAAGAGCTGCCTTGAAAAGAGCTATGGACGTAAGTAGGGCGATCTAATTAAATTACGGATACAGCGAACTCACTGCATTCGCCCCCCGGCCCCCAATTCTGGGGGAGTTCGCTGACCCAGAAAAGTACTGATCGCCCATCCAGAAAAGGTTTGGCACGTCTTGCTTCAGAGCCCCAGAATTGGGGACGGGGGCGCTTCAGTAATGCTATTTCATCTTCAGTTTAATTAGGCTGACCTACTTATCAGTATAAAAGAACATATTGAAGAGCTTGTGAGGATCTATCGTCTAGCCCAATTCTCTAATCCGATGCTTGCGCCTCCTGCTCTGCAACCCGGCGCTTAACTTGAACAACGCTGTCAGGATTAAGCGAAATCGAGTCGATACCCGCTTCGACTAAAAACTGAGCAAACTCAGGATAGTCACTGGGGCCTTGGCCGCAGATACCCACCTTTCGTCCTACAGCATGAGCTTTTTCAATCACCTGCCTGATGGCAATTTTTACCGCCTCATCTTGTTCATCAAAGAGATCAGCTAGCGCTGCCGAGTCGCGATCAACGCCCAATATCAGCTGGGTAAGATCGTTGCTGCCGATGGAGAAGCCATCAAAGCGCTCAGCGAATTTGTCAGCTAAAAATACGTTAGAGGGAATCTCGCACATGACATAAATTTGTAGACCATCTTTGCCGCGCTCTAAGCCTTGATCTGCCAGAATTTTTAGAACCTTGTCGGCTTCTTTTAGGCTGCGGCAGAACGGCACCATAATAATCACATTGTCAAAGCCCATCTCTTCGCGCACTTTCTTCAGAGCCTGACATTCCAACAAAAAGCCCGCTCGATAGCGATCGCTGTAGTACCTCGCCGCGCCGCGAAAGCCGAGCATCGGATTAGACTCTTCTGGCTCAAAGTCTTTTCCACCAATCAGGTCGGCGTATTCGTTGGTTTTGAAGTCACTGAGTCGGACAATCACCGGATGCGGATACTGGGAAGCGGCAATTTTACCAATGCCCTGAGACAGTCGCTCGACAAAGTAGTCGCACTTATCGTCATAGCCCTGAGTCATATCGCGGATAGTTTGCCAAGCCTCCCGGTCTTTAAGATCCTCATAGTGAATCAGCGCCATCGGGTGAATTTTAATCAGGTTGTTGATGATAAATTCCATGCGCGCTAGCCCAATACCGCTCGCAGGTAGCTGCCACCAGTCAAAGGCGGCGGCTGGGCTGGCAATATTTAACATAATTTGAGTGCGCGTTTGGGGAATGTTGCTCAAGTCAACATCGGTTGATTCAAAGTCCAGAAGACCCTCGTAAATGTAGCCCTGGTCGCCCTCCGCACAAGAGAGTGTAACTTCTTGCCCAGAAGTGAGAATGCGACTGGCATCGCCGGTTCCAATCACCGCCGGAATCCCCAGCTCCCGGCTAACAATCGCTGCATGACAAGTGCGCCCGCCGTAGTCGGTGACAATTCCGGCGACTTTCTTCATCACGGGCACCCAGTCTGGATCGGTCATTTCGGTGACAAGAATGCTGCCTACCTCGACCTGATCGATGTCTTTTGAGCTGAGAACCCGACAGACTTTTCCGGCGGCGATCGCACTGCCAATACTCAGCCCAGCCGATAAAACTTTTCCCGATTCCTTCAGCTTATAAGTTTTTATTGAGCTGCCTGATTGCTGCGACTGCACCGTTTCTGGCCTCGCCTGCACAATAAATATCTCGCCCGTGTTGCCGTCTTTGGCCCATTCCATATCCATCGGACAGCCATAGTGCGCCTCAATCAGTACCGCCCAGCGCGCCAACTGCAAAATTTCATCATCGTTTAGCACAAAAGCCGCTTTCTCCTTACCGCTGGTGTCTACCGTCGCTACCGTCGTCTTATTGCCATCGGTGGCGTAGATCATCTTCTTGGCTTTTGTGCCCTTTTTCTTCTCAATAATGGGACGCAGGCGATCGTTTTGTAGCAGCGGCTTAAAAATGGTGAATTGGTCAGGGGTAACGCTACCTTGAACAACAGTTTCACCCAAGCCCCAAGCTCCCGTTAGTAGCACCGCATCCGGAAATCCAGTTTCTGTATCAATCGAAAACATCACACCCGCACAGGCAAGATCAGATCGCACCATTTTCTGTACGCCGATTGAGAGCGCGACAGCCATCTGGTCAAAATCCTTCTCCTTCCGATAGCTAATAGCCCGATTGGTAAATAGTGAGGCGAAACATTTTCGGCAGGCTTCTAACAGCTCAGTTTCGCCGCTGATGTTTAAAAAGGTTTCCTGCTGGCCCGCAAAGCTGGCATCCGGCAAATCTTCTGCGGTCGCACTGCTACGGACGGCTACGTCCATTTCACTAGGGCCGTAGCGCTGGTTAAGTTCTTGATAAGCCTGACAAATATCATGAGAGAGCCCGTCTGGAAAGGAAGCGCGTCTGAAGAGCCTGCGAATTGCCTTGCCCGTGACTTCAAGTGACTGTTTCTCCTGTTGCCATGCTGAAATCTGAGATTGGATTTGAGCGGTTAGTTGATTAGTTTCAACAAAGTCTCGATAGGCATTCGCTGTAATGGCAAAGCCAGCAGGCACACGAATACCCGCCTGGGTCAGTTCGCTCATTAGCTCGCCTAACGAAGCATTCTTGCCACCGACCAAATGAACGTCCTTATTCGTCGCTGATTCTAGCCAAATGATACTGCTATTATTCAACATTGGATGAAAAATCCGCGATAGTTGCTCTCTAAATAAGCTTTAACCTCAATCTTAGAAGAAATATTTTCTTTGCATCTTCAATTGCAAAGAAACGAAACAGTAACAACCAGATTTCTTTGAATGTCTCAGAGAATATCCCAAAGAATGTCCCAAGGAATGTCCCAGAAAATGTCCCAGAAAGCTTTGTCATTCTTCAATCCTCACAGTTTCCTCATTGTTTCCATTTATATTAAAAATCTCTGATCAAGCGGTGAGCTGGGAAAAATGCGAGCATCTTATCTAGCAGATTATTTGATTTTGGGCAGTGGCCTCTCGGCACTGGTGTTTGGGGCGCTGATGGCCAAGTCTGGAAAGACTGTTCATGTGCTCGAAGCGCATGAGTATCCGGGTGGCTTTGGCCATACCTTTACTATGGCCAAGAAGTATCGCTTCAATGCCCAACTGCACTACGTTTGGGACTGTGGTGAAGGAAATACCGTCAATCGGGTGCTGAAAAAGCTCGGACTCGATCAGGCTGTGACCTTTGAGCGCTACGACCCGGATGGGTTTGACCATATGCACATACCGGGCTACTCCCTGGAGATTCCTTCTGACTCAGGCAAGCTTTCGCGGCGGCTATCGGCTTTGTTTCCTGCCCACACAGCCCTGATTCAGGGGC
>QBMP01000150.1:914-10421 GCA_003242115.1 Phormidesmis priestleyi | reverse complement strand
CGGTCACCCTACTCGTGAGCGTTTGCTGCGGGATTCCCAAGTGTCTTGAGGCTTGACGAAAACCAAACCCCACGGAAGGCAGTCCTGGCCCTAGCCCATCTGGCTCAATCACGATCGCCTCGAATTCTCGCTCTTCGTAGACCACTGTAATCAGGTCGCCTGTTTTTATCGCCATCTCTCTGAAGTGGATTATGGATTCTTAGTTACGGGCTCATTCACTGGCATTCTGCCACTGCGCTTCAACATTTACTTAATGATGTCATGATGCCATTGTGTCATTACGCATTTGTGTTTAACTGCGCTAAAATTCGCCGTAGCTTGCCTGCCTGCTTACGCTCTTCCATCCGTCGCTGCGCTTCTATTACTATCTGTGACTGAAGTTCTGGCTCTGCTGAGGAGGCTATATAGCTCGCTTCTAGGAATGTTTCTATCGTGATGCCATGTTGCTGGCAAAAAGTTGATAGCGATTCAAATAAGCTCTTCTCTATGCGCACACTGCGGCGGCTAGTAACTTCTGGAAGCGCTGCTAGCTTTGCTTCTATCGAGGCTGCCGCGTCAGTTGACGATAGCCGCGTCGGGGCTGCTGCTAGCTCCGTTGACTGGCCATTGGTTAACGAGGTGTCACGGCTTACTTTGGGGCGTTGGCTACTACGACGCCCGATTCGATCCAGCATCTCGCTCATGCCGCTACTACCTCCTTCGACTCAAGTCTTTTTAATAACATCTCAAATGGATAACCTAATTCTGGAACGCCTAGTTCTTCTAATGTCTGCTCGCGGCTGATAGCTTGTTTAAATTTCTCTGATTCTCTGATCGACGGCAGAATCATCGCTTGCTCTACAACAGTGGCCATTGCCGCAATCGCATCTCGGCTTTCTTTCGTTTGGTTGGAGCCCACCCATTTATCTCGAAAGGGAATCACGCCCAAGATTTCTGCGCTTGATGCGCCGACTTCTTTTAGTTCGTTAATCGCGTCGATGGTTCGCACCAGCGAGCCGAATCCTTTGACCGTCGCTTCGCACGGAATGATAATTTGCTCGGCTGCGCCAATCACGGATTTACAGATCTGTGAGCGTTGCGGTGGTGAGTCGATTAAGCAAATATCAAAGCTACCCTGCGCGGCAGCTAGGCGTTTCTTTAGCAGCATGGCACCGACGCCGCTACCGCTTAGGTATTCTTGGACGTTATCAAGGCCATCGTCCGATGGAATTAGGTAGAGGTTTTTTATTTTAGTGGGGTAGATCGCATCTTCTAGCTCCACGTTGCCTTTGAATAGTTCGAGCAGCGTCGGTTCGTCGGCGGCGACTTCGTGGCCCAAAAAAGTTGTCAGGTTGCTTTGCGGGTCGCCGTCGACTAGGAGCACGGTATAGCCAGCGGCCGCTAGCACTTTGCCCATCAAGGTCACAAAGGTCGTTTTGCCCTGTCCGCCAGCCAACGACAGGCACGCGATTACCGTTAATTCCCGGCTCATGGGGTCTCCTTTTGAATGAAGAAATTATGCCTTAGTCATGACTCATTGGTGACTTATTGTCATAATGTCTATACATGATGATGTCATGATGCAATTATGTCAATAGCTGAAAGTGTCTTGATTTGAAGGCGTGATAGCGGTATAGCCTGATGATGTCATTACTCTAAACTGTAGTTAGGTCATGATGATTTTAAGTGAAATCCTTGATATAGTTAGGTTATAGCGATGATGTCATGATGTCATCATGCCTTGAACGTAGAGGGTTACAGTTGATGGCTTTAAGACGTTCAGACGTGATGATGTCATGACGAGATAATGTCATTGGTTCATTATGCTATTTGACATTGATGTTATCGTGTAGTTTAATCGATATGTCATCGCAATGCTTAGTTCGATTTGTGCGGGTGGCTTCGTTAGATATAGCCTAAGGTGATCGGTAGCTAGGCGCGATCTTTGCTATTCGCTTATTGAGCTGGTGCCTAGAGTAAAGCCAGCAGTGAGGCCCACTCATTAGCTGCTTATTGCTTCCTGATTCAATGTAATCTGCTATCTTAAAGGCGCTGTCAGACTATTGTCAGACTACCTTTGGGTTGCCCTGCCGTGCCTCGCTCTAAAAACCGTCAATGTCAGCTCTGCGCCGCTCAATCGATTGATTTCGCTCAGACTCAGCCTTGCTGGGTCAGCAAAACTTGCCGTGCCAAGCGTTCCTATTACAAGCATCGCCCCACTAACCTCGCTAAAAAACGCTCTAAGCACCGGAGTAATCGGGTGGAGCAGCTTAAAACCCTTGATATTCCTCTGTTTGCTCATCAGCCTGCGCCGGAGGTGCTCATGACCTTTTACAGAGACAGAGCTGATGGCCCTATTCATGCCTTAGAATTTGCTGTGATTGACAATGGTGTTGCCGTAGCTGAGGTTAAGGCCATTCACCTCAAAGGCGTGCCTCAAAGTAAGCTGCGCAGCCATATTAAAAATGTGCTCGGCATACTGAATGCTCAGTTCCAGCAAGAAATGAGCGTTAGTCAAGGCAGGCAACCCGCGAAGTTATGTCCCCTTTGCCTGCAGGAGGGCGAAACCCATGACTGAAACCGGCAGGCTTTCCCCTCAGCAATGGCAGCTTGCTCAAGCGCGCGCCGTTGGCTTTCGCGATCAACTCGTACACTGGACTACAAACAAGGCCACCGGCAACACCGCTTTTTATCCTGAACTTTTTTGGCTCGCCGCTCAGCTGATTGAAAAAGATGCCGACGCTTTCTGCGACCGCGCTCAGGCTATCTTTGATGAAATTGACGCCTATGGTCAGGAACCTCAGCTCGACAGCGATTGGTTGCAGGAGTTGACCGGCGAGAAGGATAGCTTTTACTTTTCCACTGATATCCTGGTCTCCGAGCTGCCCCCGCTGCCAGGGCAGAAACGAGGTAGGAAGCCCAGGCCGCCCGATGAAAGAGATGTGGTTGAAGCGGTGCAGCAGGCGATCAGCGAGGCTGAAGAGGATGTGCGGGCGATCGCTTATGAAGAAAGTCCCTCCGACTGGATTCTCAAAATTGCAACCGCGCTTAAGGAGAATCACGGTACGGCTGACTTTGGACTGCTGAGAAAGGCGACCGGGCTCTCTCCTGGCGCACTCTTGATCGGGCTCTTGCTCGGGCACGAACAGTGGATACTGCGGCAGGTGGCGTTCTATGGCGAAGTGGAGGTGAGGAGCAGGAATACGGCAGAATGATAGTTGGGTTTCGGATTCTATATAGATTGCCAATGGGCTAGGGGGCGATCTCCCTGATGGCTTAATCTTTTTCTTAGGTAACACTCGTCGATAGAAAATGTTATCTAAGATTTAGCTGGCGCAGCATCGAACCAGTTTGATGACCACTACCGCCGCGCTGCTCTTGAAAGCTGCGCGATTCCCTTGGAAGGCCACCCCATCGCATCAGTAAACCCACAGTAGAATTGGGAGGAGAGATTCGATATCCCGATGAAATCAGCCCATGCCTCACCTTCAGCAGATTCGCTACGCTGTCTTACCGCTATCGCTCTACGCCCTACTGGTTAGCTGCTCAGCGCCCGGTGGCCCCGACCCAGCGGCGATGTCCTCATCTGACAGCGGCATCACCCTATCCGGCCAACTCCTTCCCATCACTGCCACTGCCGAAATGAACGGGGAAACCTTTGAACTCGAAGTCACCCAGACCCCTCAAGAGAAATCGCTTGGTCTCATGTTCCGCTCTGCCTTGCCCGACAATCGGGGGATGCTGTTCTCCTTCGACCCGCCCCAGTAGTTGAAATTCTGGATGATGGATGTGCCAGTACCTCTAGATATTGTGTTTTTACGCAATGAGGTGGTGGTGGCAATCTCGCCCTCTGCCCCACCTTGCACTGCCAAGCCCTGCCCGACCTATGGCCCTGGCCCTGAGCTAATTGACCAAGTGATTGAGTTAAGGGGGGGCCGTGCAGAAGAAATTGGCTTGGAAACAGGGGATACAGTGGTGATTCAGAGGCTAACTGACTAAGGCAAGGGGCACTGGGGAGGATCTGAGCGATCGCATGACCACTGTAAAGATGGGAAATGCAAAATCTACTGATCGTCAATAAAGCTGACTCTCTATACTCTCTAATACCTTATTCAACGGGTTGCCATGATATTGCTCTGAATCTGTTGAAAGCACCATGAGCAGAGGAAGAGCGAAACCAGCGCAAATGAAACCAGTCAACAAAAATACTTTCAGAAGAATGTTGAAAGTAGAAAACCTGTCCTGATTATATCTAAAGTATCGTTTGAGAGAGAAGTTAGGCGCTTCCTGACCTGGGAGCAGAACGTATAGAACCCAATGTATTTTAGGGGGATTATGTCGTTGAGGTTTTGGGGCTCCCATCGCGTCAAAATATTGAAAAGCGTACAGGCCAAAATCACTCAGGTCTACTCTTGAGGAGTATGCCTTATCTTTATCTTGATTGCACCAGGATTCTAGTCCTGGCCGATCAATGAAACAGGAAAACCCTAATCCATGTACGTACTCTACAAACTCCATAAACGGTGGCGACTTTACTGCGCTGAGATCGGGTCGTCTAAAAAGAAGATGCTTATCAACATCGAATGAATAGAGTGGGAGAGAAGGTACAAACCCGTAAATCCTTAATTTAGCCTCGTTGCGAATCTTTTTTTTCAGACATCCTTTTGCCACCTGACATCGCATTGCCATGAACTCGGGCCATTCGATAAGGCGCTGAGGCCGCGAATCCTTTAATGAGGTTGTTGATGACACCTCAACAATTTCGCCTAAGAAAGTTGTATCGTCGCTCTCTTGCATCATATCATCGCTAGTAAATAGGCATGTGAGGTCAAGACTGAGGCTATCCCTAAGAACGTCATTGGCCGGACTGCCCAAGATAGTGGAATGCTCGCCGTCACCTGCCGAGCCACCTAAAGCATCACCTAAACTAGAACTCACTAGCGGAGTAGAATCATACACATCAGAGACTTGTTTCATAAGTATTTGATAGTTCCCAAAAAAGATAACAAGCGTTTGTTCACTTGCAACAGAAGTCTAAGAATCTTCTCTACTTTTGTAAACACTGCCGTATTCTCGTGAATGCCGATAAATTTACAATCTTTTGTACATTTTCCACGCTGCAAGACCAAGTTTTGTACATTTGGCTCCCACTTTTGTACAAATACTGAATTGCGCGGCACAAAAGACAACCAAAAAGAAATCATTTTGTACAAACTACACGCAAATCTCTAGGCTCAATGTACAAACTACTTTAACAAGAATTTTAATAAAAGTTAACTTGCGAACCTTGGGCAGTATTGCCTTACACGCAGAGAATTCAATCCAGAAGTGTTGGCACTATCCCGCAAACCTCGATTAAGCGCTCTTTCGATACGTCTGCCACTTCTTCTGAACTCACGCCCACAGCTTCAAGCGCCTGGTAGCACTCCGTCAATTGTGCTGATTGTTCCACTATGCCAACAGGCCGATCCCTGTTAGCGTGCCACACTTGGTTGATCTGAAAAGTTGGGATCGAACCGCAAACCTTTAAAACCTCGCGCTCAGATACTTCCCAAACTTCTTTTTCCGATAGCCCTTGCGCCGCAAAGGCCGCGTAACACTCCTTTTGCTCTGCTGCATTCCGCGCCCCGCTACTCGCAGAGCTTGTTGCAGCCAGCGAAAGTAGGCCGAAGAAGAACAGAAGTACAATTCCATTCAATTCTCGACCTAGCAGATAATATCCATACCAACGCATAGCCAAATCTCCTTACGCCAGGTTAAGGCTATGCTACCTCAGATGCGAATTTTCAGTAAATGATCTGGTAGCAGCTAGCGCTTTGAAGGGGTGAACGTTTTTCTAGAGGAATATCTCATGCCTTTCAGCAATAACATTCCCACTGTTCTGGCCACTTTTGAGATGAACGCTCCCAGGGTGCAGCAAATCTATCCAGGGTTCAACGCTGCTCAAGTTCGCACCATCCTTTGTAACCTGGGCATTGAGCCCCCAGCGCGATTGCCGAACAGCCGAAGTACCTGGGTCTGTCAATTTCCCAACGTGAAAGCGTTGATACTGGGCTGCATCAGCGTTTCTGTCTCTCACTTTGATCGGGTTGAGGGCAAGCCAAGGTATCAGGTGGTGGTGGAACGGTTCGCGACACCGCTGCCCCAAGAAGCAGCCGCACCCGAAGCTCTGACAGTCGATCTATCTTGACGACTGCCAATAATGAACCGACCGCTCAGAGACGATCTCTGAGCGGTTTTCTTTTCCACTGTCTCGCTATCGCGATGAAGGTTTGACCTTTCAAAACAGTCATCGCGATTATGGAAAATGTATTTCGTCGAATTAAGAACATTACTGGATACGCACCATCCAGCTACCAGCGAGGTGTACTTGAGTTTCTGCTGAATGGTGCAGGCAACGGAGCTTGCAATGCCGTTGCAGGCTCAGGTAAGTCAAGCACCCTATTGATTGCAGCGATCGCCCTATCAGCTACAGGCATCACTCCAGACGATCTTAAAGTGCTGGTCTTTGGCAAGGCCAATGCCGAAGACCTACAAGGTAAGCTAAGCAAGCTCATCGGCAGGTGGAGACAGTGCGCCTCGACGCTGCATTCTATGGGCTTTAGCCTGCTGAAGCAAGAACGCGACCGAAAAGCCGTCAAGGTTGAAGGCCAAAAATACAAACAAATAGCCCAGGATTTAGGTCTCCTGTCCAAGAAAGACAGAAAGGGCAGTCTGGTAGAGGAGAAAGTCTGCTCCGAATCGGACTTTTTGAAGCTGGTTGATCTGATGAGATTAACCAATCAGGTTGCACTGCCCGAAACCGTGCAAGCGTTAGCACAGGAGCACGAGGTAGAGCTGTCTGAGTTCCATCAAGTAGCTGAGGCGATCGCTGATTGCCTCAATCTCGGCGAAGTGTTAGCTCAAGAGGAAGGCAGCATCGACTTCACCGACATGATCTGGTTGCCGGTGCGCTGGCATCTGCATACCCGGCCCTGGTTCCGTGCCTACAAATATCTGTTTGTGGACGAGTGCCAAGACCTCAATCAGGCTCAGCTAACGTTGGCACTTATGCTAGCGGGTCAGGTTGAGGGATATCGGGGGAAGCCGGGGCGGATTCTCTTTGTCGGCGATCCTTTCCAAGCCATCATGGGCTTTGCCGGTGCCGACAGTGACAGCTATAGCCACATTGTCAATCAGGCGAAAGCAACTGAACTGCCGCTGTCTACCTGCTATCGCTGCCCAACCTCCCACATAGCGCTCGTCAAACGGCTATTTCCTCATATCCCCATTGAGCCTCAGGCCAACGCACCTGCGGGCTCTATCCGAACCATCGAGGAAACCCAGCTAAATCAACAGCTGAAGACCGGCGACATGGTGCTCTCTCGAAAGACTGCGCCGCTGGTCAAGCTATGTATCCAGCTAATCACCCGTGGCATTCGCGCCACTGTGAAAGGCCGGGATATCGGCGATGGCCTTAAGCGCGAGTTGGAGAATATCGCTAAGCTGCCAAGGTTCAACTTCTCGCAGTTTGGCAGCTTCCTCAATGAGTATGCCAAGTTGAAGGCGGAGAAGTATGAGGGGCTAGACAACTGCGAGCAATTGATCAAGTCGCTCGCAGACAAGCTAAACGCGCTAGAGGAAATCTACCTCGCTCAGGTGCAGGCGACTAGCGTTTCGGCCTTAGCCGCCTACATTGATGATCTGTTTGCTGACAACGGTAAGTCACCGATTACGCTAGCGACGGCTCATCGCAGCAAAGGTCTAGAGAACCAGCGGATTTTCTTGCTGGAGCCAGATAGCCTACCGCTGACCTGGAAGGGACAGCAGGATTGGCAGTTTCAGCAGGAAAGCAACCTGCTTTATGTGGCGCTAACCCGCTCTACCGCTGAGCTTTTCCTGGTGGGAGAGCCGGAGTGGTTACCGGCAGCAACTGTCACTGAGGCACCTGCGCTTGCAGACAATACTGAGATCGCTCAAAGCATCCAGGCGCTGTGCCAGCAGCTAGGCGTTGAGACGGTTATTCGATCTGCACTTTCTCTCTCGTCACCGGAAGAGATTAAAGCTATCCGATTGCTGGTCAACGTAGCCTGAAGAAACTAGACCTTGTGCAGCTGCGGCTGTACGGGTCTTTTTTTGGCCGCAAACGCTATGGCTATGAACACCTGTGTTATTGCTGCTGCGATCGCAGCGACGGTCTGAAGCTTTGGAGGAATCCCAATGTTAGTAACAGACCAAGCCACCGCCGAATACGCCTGCGAGCAGGAAAATCGCGCGCGCCTTGAGGATGACTGGGCCAGTTGGATGGAGACTGAACAACCCTGCCCTACCCCTGAGTTGGTGCCCCAAAAGGTTTGCGCTCAGTGCGTGAACTGGCGACATGAAAGGCATCTGCATCTGGCCGATGGCACCCGGCAGACTGCGCCAGGATTCTGTACAGCGAGAGCGGCGGCTGACCTACAGCAGATGTCGCCAGACTACGCCGAGCGCTGCCGGTTCTACAAAGAATATATCCCGTTTTAGCCAACGTTTAGGTACAGAGAGGTTGCGCTCTTTGTGCCTAAACGCATTGCGCATATCGAGCGAAAGGCTAGCGCCTGGAAGGTTTAGGAGTCAATTCAGGCTCCGTTGTTCACGCCACTAAGGATTTGAATCATGCCTAACGAACTAAGTCCCCAAGCGATCATGTTGATGAACCGTATAGCTGAAGTGTTGTCAATGAACCCAAGCGACGAAAGTCCCTGGGTTCAAGAGAATGTTCAGGTGATCTATACGAATCCACAACACCCTAGCGGGTTATGGTCGATGCGTGGAGAGAAAGAGAACGAGTTTATAGATTGTCCCTCAGACCGTCTGAAGGGCAAAATCTCAAAACTTTGGTACACCGAGAAAGAGCCTGGAATGATTCGCTGGTATCTTCGACTGGAATGTGTGGGAGATCGTTCGTTCATCATTCAGTCAAGCCATGACCGAGGATTTTCTCGATCAATGCTGGCAGCGATCTCCATGATGTCAGCCGAAGATGTCCAAAAAGAATTGGTCATACAATGCACTGCGTGGGAAGCGAAGAACGGGTCGATGCAGTTCTGCACTATCTACACGAGCGATCGCAAGCTAGATCCGCCAAGGATCGAGGCTGAAAGCATAGGCGCGATCGCCCGAATTGCTCAAACGGTCGTGGCGGATGCTTGCGGCTACGAGTACAGACTGTCGGAGCCGCATAAGCCTCAGCCGGAAAGCCAGCCAGGGCCAGCAAAACCCGATGATGATGGCATTCCATTCTAGACATCGCAAACCTGTTACATCTTATCTCCTCTTTGGCTGCGGCTAGAGAGGAAATTTCTTTTTCGAGATCACAGACATGAATGCAGCGACAGTTCTTTCTAACGTGCTATCGCTCGGAAGAATCGCAGTACGCGGGTCTTCCTCTAATGAAACAACTTCTCAAAACTTTTATTCACATTATCGTTATTCTGGCGGGAGTGATGCACTCTCACCCCGAACCCCACGTTCACCCGGAGCCTTTCAGCATTAATGAGAAAGATCCCA
>QBMP01000150.1:0-901 GCA_003242115.1 Phormidesmis priestleyi | reverse complement strand
CGGCAGCGCGTGTTGTCATCTGGTGGTGGCGCTACTTAATCCTAGTCTTCCAAACCTAGTCTTCCAAACAACCTCTTCTTTAGCGATGGCTTTTAGAAGGGGTTTCTTTTTGCAGCCATCCGTAGCGCAGCTATCGCTACGGATGGTTGCACTTCAAAAGTAAATGCACCATGCAACAAAATTCTTTGCTTGACGCTGCCTACAGCGAGAACTCTACACCAGCTTTCATCCAAACTATCATGGCGCAGGGCGCAGATTTAGCAGTATCAATCAGCGGAGGCAAAGACAGCGATGCAATGATCCGCCTCTTAGCCAAGCTGCATCGGGCTAGAGGCTGGCAAGGCGATCTGTTTGCCCTGTTCTGCGAGCTGGGCCGTATCGAATGGCTCGGCGTTGATGAACATCTGCGCCAGCTCTGCGCGGCGCTGGAAATGCCGCTGATTAAGCTGTATGCCAAGCGCTCAATGGTTGACGAGTGGCAGCATCGTTACGAAACCATCATCGAGAAGCAGGAAGACAAACCGTTCTGGAGCAGCGCTGGCGCTCGCTACTGCACCGACCGCGAGAAAACTCAGCCGTCTAACAAGTTCTTGCGCGGTTCAGAAATGACCGCAACAGAGAAGCCCTTCTGGTCTTCCTCGGCGGCGCGATTCTGTACAAAGCACGAAAAGACTCAGCCGTCTGACAAGCTATTGCGCGACCACAACTTTGTAGTCTGTGCCATCGGCTTGCGAGCAGAGGAATCGTCGGCACGAGCCAAGAAGCCTCGCTATCAGGTGCGGAACGATATTGCTTCAGTCTGGTATAAGACTCCAGCGTATTGTAAAACGGCTGAAGAGAAAGAGGCTTGGGCAGAACAGGCATACCAAAATTGGCTAGACTCTGGCCGCAAAGGTCGCTT
>QBMP01000014.1:28193-35932 GCA_003242115.1 Phormidesmis priestleyi | reverse complement strand
CGGTCGGGGCGGCGCGGCCCGGGGTATGCAGCGCTTCGCACCCATCAACTCGTGGTGGGACAACGGCAATACCGATAAATCCAGGCGGCTGCTCTGGCCCATCAAGCAGAAATACGGCGCGGCGCTGAGCTGGGCCGATCTGATGGTTCTAACGGGCAACTGCGCACTTGAGATCATGGGTCTGAAGACCTTCGGCTTTGGCGGCGGTCGCATCGATGCTTGGGAGGCAGATCGCGCTACCTATTGGGGATCTGAGTTCTGGAACGGTGATTCGGTGGACAACGTTAAAAAACACCACAAGGAACTGTCGGGTCATCCTGATGAAATGGTCACTCGTGATATTCGGTGGGTTGGTAAGCCAGACGAGGAATACTACGACCTCGAGAACCCGCTAGCGGCCTCGCACCAGGCGCTAATTTACGTCAATCCAGAGGGGCCGAACGGCGAAGGCGACCCCTCTGCCTCGGCGAGAGACATTCGCGAAACTTTTGCACGTATGGCCATGAATGATGAGGAAACGGTCGCGCTCATCGCAGGCGGTCATGCTTTTGGCAAAAGTCATGGCATGGTCTCGTCAGATAAGATCGGGCCAGCGCCGGAAGCCGCGCCGATTCAGGCTATGGGTCTGGGGTGGCAGAACCCCGAAGGCACGGGGTTTGCCGAATATACGATGACGAACGGGATCGAAGGATCGTGGACGCCAAACCCAACCAAGTGGGACAACAATTACCTGATCAATCTTTTTAAGTACAACTGGGAAAAAACCAAGAGCCCAGCCGGTGCCATTCAGTGGACGCCGAGCGATCCGGATGCGCCGAAGACGCCAGACGCACACCAGATGGGCGTTGAGCACGCATTAATGATGATGACTTCGGATATTGCACTGAAGGTCGATCCGGCCTATCACGAGGTCTGTCAGCGCTTTTTGAACGACTTTAATTACTTCAGCGATGCGTTTTCTCGTGCCTGGTATAAGCTGACCCATCGGGACATGGGTCCAAAAACGCGCTATCTTGGTCCGGAAGTTGCAGAAGAGGATCTGCCCTGGCAGGATCCGATTCCGGCGCTCGACCACGACGTCGTTAACGATACCGATATCAATTCTCTCAAGGATTGGATCTTGACGAGTGGGCTCTCTGTTTCGGCGCTCGTGTCAGCCGCTTGGTCATCGGCGTCAAACTACCGCAACTCTGACAAGCGTGGCGGCGCAAATGGGGCGCGCGTATGTCTAGATCCCCAGAAAAACTGGGAGGTGAACCGCCCGCAGGAGCTTGGTGAGGTTCTATCGATCCTAGAGCGAATTCAGGCAGACTTTAACGGCGCTCAGTCGGGCAACAAAAAAATCTCGATGGCGGATCTTATTGTCCTTGGTGGCTGCGCTGCAATCGAGAAGGCTGCGCAAGACGCCGGGGTTAGCGTTGCCGTACCATTCACCCCAGGTCGGATGGATACGACTCAGGAGCAGACAGATGTTGAAAGCTTTGAGTGGCTAAAGCCAGTCTCGGATGGTTTTAGAAATTATCACAACGAAGCTGTTGGTTATAAGGTGAAGCCGGAGCGTATCTTCCTTGATCGGGCGCAGCTCCTCACGCTGACCGCGCCTGAGTGGACGGTGCTAGTCGGCGGACTGCGATCGCTCGATCAGAATTATGACCATTCAAAGCACGGTATCTTTACTGACCAGGCCGGCGTCTTGACCAATGACTTTTTCCGGGTTCTGACAAGCATGGACTACGAATGGAAGCCGGTCGATAATCGCGAGATGCTCTTTGACATCTGCGATCGCAAAACGGGCGAAACGAAGTTCACCGCGACACGCTGTGATCTTATCTTCGGCTCGAACGCGGAGCTTCGCCAAGTGGCTGAAGTCTACGGCGCTAATGACGGTCACGAGCGTATGGTAAAGGACTTCGTCGCGGCCTGGAACAAAGTGATGATGCTTGATCGCTTCGACGTTCGCGCTTAACGGCCTAGTTAAGGATAAACCGACTAGAAGCGGTTTGTGGGCTGCGCCCGACGACTTCTAGTCGAGTATATGAGAAATAGGGGTCGTGAATCAGCGAAACGTGGGAGCTACATTTACTAGGGTTTTCAGCTAATCAGTAATTTTGTCTGAAAGCATTTTTCCAAGAGGATTCTAGAGAATATGACAAACTTCCCCACGTTTCTTTGAGGCACAACCAGAAATTGTTGCTGCGCATACCGCTAAAGCATTTACAGTAATTCTGGCTACTGGAAGTCACCGGGCTGAGCCGCTAGCCATTTCTTATCTTTTAGCTGCACGACCATCAAAACAGCCGGTTCATCACCCACTGTGCCAGAGAGATGTCCCTTTTGTCCTTTTTCATTAGGCTGAGTATTTTGATCGCCACCAAAAGAGAATTCACCGGCTCCCATCTCTACTCGTTGCCCGTTCATTGTTTCAACAAACCATCGACCTGAAAGCGGCACAATCCACTGAGGCTCAGGGTTCTCATGCCACTCACCCACCCAGCCAACCGGCTGTACCGTAAACAACACTTCCGTATCGCCATTGAATAAGCGATTATTCCACTGCGGATCGGCCCCTCCGCCCATACTTTCTTGCTTAAAGTCACTCAGCTCACACTGGGTTTGATGGCTAATGCCCTCTTCGTCAGTCCACACATGCCAATACGATACGGTTGGTTTGCTCATAAACAAGTCCTAATGTTATGAAAATGTTCGCCGTGACGGCGCCATACTACTGTCGTAATTTAGGTTTACCTTTCATCGATAAGCAATCCTCCGGCAGCAGCAATAGACACTTCAACAGTTCTGTTTGGGTCTTGTTTGGGTCTTGTTTGGGTTGTCTAAGGGGGCGCTGATTGGCTAGTGCCAGTAGCGGGCGAACGGGGCACGGGAATATCAAAGGCTCTGATCAGTAGGATAGGAATTGTCAAAATGCCCAGCAGCATCACGACGGCTGTCATTGTCCAAACCATCCAGGGGTTGGGCCGATAGCTGTTTTGCTCGATTTGTTGAAAGGTGACGCCATAGCGCCAAGCAGCTAAGCCGATGACGATGACGCCAATAACCACCAAGCTAACGCCCAATGTTTGAGAATTTAGCACAGAATGGGTGGCTTCGATGGGTTGATTCGCAACCGCGCCAATTTGTTTTAGAAAGATGCCAAAGCGAGCTATGGCAAACCCGAAGCCAATCAGCGCAATCGAAGTTCTTAGCCAAGCTAAAAAAGTGCGCTCGTTAGCCTGATGTTCTCTTTGTCGATCAATTTTGGGTTGGCGATCAGGTTTAGGCAGTTGAGACATAGGCGTGGGTCAAGCGGGGGGACTTGAATCTGTCCACTTTTGCAGTGCCCAAAGGCTAGTAATTGCTGCTAATCCCGATCCTAGCGCGTCCATAATTAGGTCAATGATCGTATCATCAACGTTGCCAATCACATCTGTTTCCAGAATTTTACCTGCTGACCATTCGGTGATTTCCCAAAGCGCACCGATCGCAATTCCAAAGCTGGCAACTGCCAGTAGATACAAGAGTGTGTGTTGACGGAAAATTGGCAGCATGGAACTGTACGCTAGAAAACTTAAAGCCAGCGTAATGGCAAACATCGTAAAGCCATGAACCAGTTCATCATAGAGTCCAGGAGCATAAAACCATCCCCACACCCAACCTCCAGCGTTCAGTAAAGCCGCAAGGATAAATAAGAAGTCGAATAAGGTGGGAAGTTTGTCATCTTTGACAAGAAATATCAGAGAAACGGTGAGAAAGAGTGCCAGGGCGATCGCGTTTTGCCATTTTCCCTGAACCGCAGCAGCAAGCACGGCAATTGCAAGCAGCGTTTGCCCAACCCAGGCGGCAAATCGGTATCCTTTCCAGTTAATAAACAGCATAATATTCTCCTCGCATTACTGCTGCTTGATCGCTTTCACAGCAGCTAAATATCGCTCTTTAACATCCTTTTGATCTAGCTCTTCTGGAATTCCTTCATGACTTCCACGCTCGATCATATTGGCATGACGCAGCAGGGCGGCTCGATCTACTTTGGTGTGGGTAAAAGAGGCAATAACGGCGATCGCTTCCAGCAGACGCATTGTGACTGCTACACTCGTTTGTCCATACTGCCGAATTTGATTAAAAGCGGCATCGATCACATCGACGAAAGACACAGGTTCAGCAATCACGCGCAGTTTATCTTCGTCATCATAGCGGTAAGCAGAAGGAACTTCTTTTTGTGCCAGATGACAAAGTGCAGCGCTCAGTTGATCAACACAGCGAACAGCAGTAAACGGATCGTTGATTCCCGGTGACAAAGCGCGTGACGCAATTTCAACCAGTTGATTAATTGAGAACTCGATATCTTGCTGGTCAGTCCGCTGTGAACCCACTACAAAAGCGCTGTTAATCTGCTCAGGGAGCTTTTTACGAACAGCTTCTGCGGGATAAACCATCGCAAGCGAGCTGCCTTTGACAACAAAATCTCCAGGACGCTTCTGAATCTTAAGTAAAAGATTTCCTTCTGTTGCAAGCTCCATTAACCGATCAGTGTCAATCGCTTGAACGTAGCTGCTGCTAGTGGCTTGAATTGGGCGGGCATCGCGATCAAAATCGGCTGGAATATCGTTTATCGAAGGTTCATTCCGATGCTTTGATGCGCCACGTCCGATCTGTTTGGGAAAGAGGCGATCAATCACGTCATCTAGCTCATGTCCTACTTTCGAGATGACCTGATCCACTTGAATCGACGATGCTGAATGGTGAATGAAGTAGATCAAAACACCGATGCTGGCGATCGCCAATCCAATCCCGCAGGTGACTGCAATATGCGGTACAAACTCGCTTTCATCTACACCATTGATGGTTCGTAGCACTAGCAGGCTATAGACAAATGTGGAGATAAAAGTTCCTAAAACAATTTGGTTGCCCGTATCTTGCATGAAGTTTCGCAGTAGACGAGGACCAAACTGTGAGGACGCAAGCTGAAGGGCGACGATCGTAATGGAAAATGCCGTTGTCGCAACGCTCACCATTGAACCTGCAATGGCTGAAAGAACAGCGCGTGAACCGTTTGGACCTAGCGCATAAGTCCAACCCAAATTGCCAATAATTTCTGTATCTGAGCTTTGATCAATTTGAATGGTTAAAAACGACAGCCCGATCGCTAGCACTACCATCAGAGTGGGAACAAACCAGAAGCTAGAGTGTAGTGAATCTAACAGCTTACTGAGCTTAGTTTTCATTCGTTCGCTTCTCCTCTAAAGAATGCTTGGCGCTATCTCCTTCAGAGCCATTTCGCTGCGCTTTAATTTCAGCAAGTTGTTTGAGCGAACTGCTGCTGCTGCGGGACTGCGGCACTTTGCCTTTACCAGCGGGCCAGCCTTCGCGCTGATGGGTGCGATCGCCGTCGGTTTCTTCGGTTTGGTCGTGGAAGAGAATTTGCTGGGTGGGGAAGGGTAAATCGATCCCGGCGGCGACTAGCTTATTGCAGAGATTTTCGAGCACCCAGTCCATTGAGTCAATGGCTTCAGCGCGGAGGGGCGGATTGATCCACCAGCGGGCTCGAATGTTGATACTGCTGCCTGCTAGCTCGACGACAATGGCCTCTGGGCCTGGGTTTTCTAGCACCTCACTCCGGCTGTTGAGCGTTTCTAAAATGATTTCTTTGGCTTTGGCAATATCGTCACCGTAGCCAATGCCAATGTCATACTGCAACCGGCGGCGTTCGTAGGCCGTATTCACAGTCACGGCGTTGGTAAATAGCTCAGCATTTGGAATCATCACCCGGCGACCGTCGTAAGTGCGAATAGAAGTTGCGCGCGTTTCAATGTTTTCGACGGTGCCTTCGTAGTCTTTAAAGACGATTTGGTCATCGATTTGAAACGGCTCGGTCAGCAGGATTAAAATTCCGGCTAAAAAGTTTTGCAAGATGTCTTTAAAAGCAAAGCCAATAGCAACCCCGCCGATGCCCAGTGTTGCCAGCGCATCTGAAGGGTTAAAGCTCGGAAAAACAATGGTAGCGGCAATCAAGAAGCCCAAAATCACCAGTATGCCCTGGGAGAGTCGGCCAACCACTAGGCCGACATTACGGGTGCTGCGGTTTCGGGTTTGTTTGCGCACAAAGCTGCGCATTACACGGCCAATAAACCAAAACAGGATAAAAACCAAGGTGCCGATGACAATGTTTGGCAGTAGCGCGATCGCGCCTTGAACCATGTTGGTGATTTTATCCGTTGCAATTGATAGAGAAATATTGTCGTTCAAATGCCTCTCCTATTGTCCATCCTACAGTTGGCGCTACCGTTAGCCTACGGTTACATTACTGGGACTCGATAGTTGCTAGCTCTCTCTCGGGGTAGGGATGCTGCACTCCTTTAGGGCTTCAACCCTACCCCTTTAGGCGGAAGCTTCTAAACAGCAAAATGAACAGAAACGCTATGTTTACGGATCGACTGTTTCGAGCGTTTCGACGGTAGATCGACTAGAAGCCGATTGACGGCCAATGCCTGTCGCTCGACTGAGCACTCTAGCTGTACGGCTGCGGGCTCCGCTGATGTAGGTAAAAAAGACGGGTACGACGACCAAAGTTAGCAGCGTAGAGGTTGAAAAGCCGCCAATAACGGCGATCGCCATCGGGCTTCTGGTTTCTCCTCCGGCTCCAATCGCTAGGGCAATTGGCACCATTCCGGCCACGGTAGAAATTGAGGTCATCAAAATCGGCCTGAGCCGGGTAATGCCCGCTTCGATTACCGCCTGCCGCCGCGATTTGCCTTCTTGCATGGCGATCAGCGCGTAGTCTACTAGCAAAATTGAGTTCTTGGTGACCAAGCCGATCAAAAGCACCATGCCGATGAGGGCAAATAGACCCAGGGGCTTTTGGGTCAGCAGCAGTCCCATCAAGGCTCCGCCCACGCACAAAGGCAGCGCCACCATCACCGCTAGCGGATACAAAAAGTCGTTGTACAGCAGCACCAGCACCGCGTAAATCATCATCACGGCGGTGCCGACCGCTAAGCCAAAGCGGGCAAAAATGTCTCGCTGAATCTCGGCATCGCCAGTGGGCTGCTGCTGCACGCCATCGGGCAGATTTTTCAGCGCTGGCAGTTGATTGACCGCCTCAACGGCTTGACCCAAGGTAATGCCTTGGAGGTTGCCGCCGACAGTTACCTGCCGTGAGCGATCAAAGCGATCAATTTGGGCGGGGCCGCTGCCAAATTCAATATCGGCGACAGCAATCAGCGGCACTAGCTGCCCGTCTTGGCTAGGCACTCTGAGGTTTTGCAGAGTGCTTAAGTCATTGGCAGTCTCTCGGCTGAGGCGCACGCGGATCGGGATTTGGCGATCGCCCGCATCAAAATCAGCCAAATTCGACTCGGCGTCACCCAAAGTTGCCAAAGAGGCCGTGCGGGCGATACTGCTGACCGACACCCCCAAATCAGCCGCCCGCGCCGGATCGGGCTTGATCAATATCTCTGGCTTTACCAGCGCTGCCGTCGAACTCACTTCTACGAGTCCCGGCACCTGACGCATCTGTTGCGTCAGATTTTGTGCCGCCTGATCAAGTAACAGAGGATTTTCGCCAGTGAGCACAATCTCCATGCCTTTGCCACCGCCCCCAGCCCCCTGACTGACAAAGGTAATCCGCGTACCTGGAATCGCTTGCAGCTTTTGGCGCATCTCCTGCTCAAAAACGGCCCGATCAACGCGCTCATTTTTCGGCTTTAGCTGTACGTAGGCAGTCGCTGCTGCGGGCGTTTGCGTCA
>QBMP01000014.1:25813-28183 GCA_003242115.1 Phormidesmis priestleyi | reverse complement strand
TGATCTGCTCGGTTTTGGCCAAAGGTGATCCGGGCGGCAGTGAAATGCCAACGGTGCTGAGATCGGTATTACCAGAGTCGAAAAGATCGGTTGGGATAAATTGGACGAGTGAAAGACTGCCGATGAAGAAAACAAATGCCAATACCACCGTCAGCAGCCGATGCTTCAGCGCCCCATTGAGCAAACTGTGATAGGGCAACAGTGATCGTGGCACTCTTAGGCCATCGGCTGCCAATACGGTATTGTCTACTTTATTTTCTGATTTGGGCTTGAGCATATAGGCCGACATCATCGGGGTCACTAGCCGCGCTACTACGGTTGAGAACATGGTAGAAACGACCACCGTGACGCCAAAAGGCTTAAAGAACTGACCCGGAATGCCGCCCATAAAAGCCACGGGCAAAAACACCGCCACGATGGTTGCGGTTGTTGTAATCACCGCTAGCCCAACTTCAGCGCTAGAATCGAGCGCCGCCTGAAACGGGGACTTGCCCATTTGAATATGGCGCTCAGTGTTTTCAATTTCGACAATGGCATCATCGACTAGGTTGCCAACGGCTAGGGTCAATGCCAATAGCGACATGCTGTTGAGGGTATAGCCCAATGCCTGCAAAACCAGGAACGTCGGAATAATTGACAGCGGCAGCGCCATTGCCGTGATAAAGGTGCTGCGCCAGTCCCTCAGAAAAAGCCCCACCACAATAATGGCTAAAATGCAGCCGAGAATCAGCGAGTCAATTGAGGCTTGATACGAATCTCGAATATCGGTTGCTAGGGTAAACACGAGCTGAAAGGCAAGGTCTTCCGGCAAGGTGGTTTCTAGCTCAGCTATGGCCTTTTTAATCCCATCTTCTACGCTGACGACCACCGCCCCACTGCTGCGATAGACCTCAAAGCCCACCACAGGAGCCTGATCGCTATAGGCCGAAGCGCGAATGTCGGCAAAGTCATCTTTTACCGTGCCCAAGCTCGAAAGCGGCACCGCGCTGCCATTGGGCAGCACCACATTAAAGCTTTGTAGCGCCTCGACCGACTGAGCGCTACCGATAGTGCGAATGCCTTGCTCACTGCCTGAAATATCGCTGCGCCCTCCGGGCAAATTGATATTAAACTGACGGATTTGGTCATTGACCTGCGTAGCCGTAATCCCTAACGCATTGAGCTGCTGCGGATCGAGATCCACGCGAATTTCACGATCTACACCGCCGACTCGGCTGACGCTAGCGACGCCATCGACTGAGAGCAGCTTGCGGCTGATGGTGCGATCTACTAGGTCGCTCAGCTCTTCGACCGAGCGCTGGCTAGAGCCAACGGTATAGATCACGACCGGCCCACCGGAAAATTCTAAACGCCGCACGGTGGGGTCTTGCGCGTCTTGAGGCAGATCCTGGCGAATGCGAGTAACGGCATCGCGCACATCGTTAGTCGCTTTTTCGGTATCGACGCCTAAGTCAAACTGGATCACCGTGCGCGAGGAGCCGTCTTGTACGGTCGAGATGAGATTGTCGATGTTGCCCAGGCCCGCAACCGCATCTTCGACTTTTTTGGTAATTTGAGTTTCCAGTTCTTCAGGGCCAGCGCCCGTTTGCTGCACTTCTACCAGCACGGTGGGAATGTCGATGTTGGGGTTGGCATCAATGCCCAAGCGGGTAAAGGCCACAAGCCCGGTGATGGTCAGCACTAAAAAAAGCACAATGGTCGGCACGGGACGCTTAATCGACCATTCGGAAACGTTAAACATAGGGTTATTGGGGGTTACTGGCCTTTTTACTGGCCTTTAGCGGCCTCTTTCTATTTGGCTGGTTCGGCTGATGCGACGTTGACCTTATCGCCGTCTTGCAGGTAGCTAGCGCCTTCGACGACGACTGGGACGCTGGCTTTTAGGCCGCTGATAATTTCGAGCTGGTCGGAGCTGTTTTGAGTGGAGATGCGATCGCCTACTTTCACTGACTGAGCGCTCACGGTATTGTCATCATTCAGCACATACACCAGAGATCTGCCATCTGCTTGAGGCAGTACGGCTGAAGCCGGAACCACCACCCCTTGACGTGAGCCAGTGACGATATCTACCGTCAAAAACATCCCAGGCCGCAGCTGAGCTGAGTCACTGGCTTCTCCAATCCCAACTTTCACCGTCGCTTCACGGGTAGCATTAAGCGTTGGGTCAATGCTGCGAACGCTGCCCTGTAGCTTTAAAGCTGAATCTGAACTAGAGCTAATGCTAACGGGTGTGCCAGCATTAATCTGAGTGAGCTGAGTTTGCGGTACCGGCACAGAAATTTCTAGCTGAGAGCCGCTAATAATTTTAAACAGTGGCGTTCCGGCTGAGGCGACATCGCCTACTGTGGCGCTTTTTTCGGTAATCACGCC
>QBMP01000014.1:24404-25803 GCA_003242115.1 Phormidesmis priestleyi | reverse complement strand
CTGCTGACGGTGGCTTTAGCGCTGGCGATGGCGGCTAGCGCTGCGCCTACACTTTGATCTGCTGTCGTCAGCTCAGTCCGGCGACTCGTGAGCGTTTCTTCACTGATCGCCCCTTTGCTAAACAGCGCTGAATAGCGGCTGAAGCTGTCTTGAGCTTCTGCCAGAGCCGCCTGCGCTTGAGCTGCCTGCGCTTGAGTCTGTGCCACTTGAGCTTGAGCTGAGACGACTTGCGCCTCGGATTGATCGATGTCGGCCTGAAGCACAGCGTCATCCAAGACCGCTAGCACTTGGCCCGCTTGTACGGAGTCACCATCGCGAACATTCACGGCCTGAATCTGTAAGCCGCTGGCGCGAGGCGAGACTGATAGCAGGTCGAAAGCTTCTACGGTGCCTTGCGTGGTCAGGGTTTGCGTAATGGGGGCGGTTTGCGATCGCGCTACCCTCACACTCGCACTCGCTATCTGCTCAGCTAGAGGCTCGTCAGCAGGAGCCGTCTCGCTGGGCAGCAATCGCGACGACAGCAGCGCTAAGCCTAGACCCAGCCCTAGACCCACTAATAGCCCTCTAGGGCCGCTCAGCCAGCTAGCTCCTTTTTTCCAGCTTTTGGCGGCTAGACCTGGAGCTGAGGTGGGCGATCGCTTAGCTCCCACCGACTTCAGCGGCAGTGAGGCATTTGGTGAAGTGTCCTGATTGCTCTGAGGCTCTGGAGCACTTGAACCTTGCGTATTTTGGTAGGTCACAGGTTAATAATCTAATGAGCAGGGCAAATGAGAAGATAGGCTTGGCGTAAACAGTTGAGGTAAGGCGCAGCAGCTAAACAGCAGGCAATTGGAATGGTAAAAGCTATCTGTTACAAAAAATTAACATTCTCATTATTACGTATGAATTGTTAAATGTGCGATCGCTTCAGACACCTCCAAAACAGCCCTACTTGATTCGCGCGTTAAGTCTATTTGAGCCCTCAACCCGCAAATAAGACACTGCTCAACGACACAGATCGGCGGCACAGCGCTTCAAATTACTGCTACTCTAAACTCCAAATATCTATTCTTCTCATCGCATTCCCTTTCAATTTTTTCCTTACCTGCGTCTATGGAAACTCGCTCCTGGTGGCAAAAGCTCAAAAAAAATCCGCTCGCGCAGATGGCGCTGGCTGTGCTGGTACTGTTTTATATCGCGGTGATTTTTGCAGATTTCGTTGCGCCTTACGATCCCATCGCACAGCAGCCTAGTGGTTCTCTGCTGCCCCCGACAGATATCTATTGGCGTGACCATGAAACCAATCAGTTCATCGGCCCGCATGTGTACCCCACTATTCAAGGGCCGATTGATCTAGACACCGGGCTTCAGGAGCTAGAGGTCGATTACAGCCGTCCTGCGCCGATTCGGTTTTGGGTAA
>QBMP01000014.1:4212-24378 GCA_003242115.1 Phormidesmis priestleyi | reverse complement strand
GAATATAACTTATTTGAATTCACCTTACCGATTATCACCAGCTTTTCATTTGATGGCGAAATTACGCTCAAAGACTTTCAGATATTTAAAGGCATTCCCGCTAATCTGCATCTTTATGGAGTGGTGCCTTTAATCGCTAAAACGGCGACAGAGATTCCGACCGATAGTAATTCGGCAGCTGAGGAAAGCCTAGAAGCCATCGACAAGGCTCAACCTTACCTGAACATTTTGGGTACTGATAATGATGCCCGCGATGTGTTCAGCCGCCTTGTGTACGGCGGACGCATTAGCCTCAGCATTGGCCTCGTCGGCATTTTAATTTCCTTTCCGCTAGGGCTGATGGTGGGCGGCATTTCTGGCTACTTTGGCGGCTGGGTAGATTCTGTGCTGATGCGCTTAGTCGAAGTGATTATGACCATTCCTTCGATTTATTTGCTGGTGGCGCTGGGCGTGATTTTGCCGGTTGAATTAAGCAGCGCTGAGCGGTTTTTGCTGATTACTTTGATTATTTCGTTTATTGGCTGGGCTGGGCTAGCAAGGGTGATTCGCGGTGAGGTGCTTTCGCTAAAAGAGCGTACCTTTGTGCAGGCTTCACGCTCTATGGGCGGGCGCAGTTTGCACATTATTACTCGCCACATTTTGCCGCAAACCGCAACTTACGTGATTATTTCGGCGACGCTAGCCATTCCTGGCTACATCGTTTCTGAAGCGGTTCTAAGCCTGATTGGCCTAGGCATTCAACCGCCCGATCCGTCTTGGGGCAATATGCTGTCTGCGGGTACTAATGCCTCTGTACTCGTGCTTTACCCTTGGCTGGTATGGCCGCCAGCAGCGCTAATTGTGATCACCGTTCTTGCTTTTAATCTGCTAGGTGACGGCCTTCGCGATGCGCTAGATCCGCGAAGTTTGCAAGAACGCTAGTCAATCGATGAATTACAGGCCCGGTTCAAAAACAGCTAGTTTTAGGTAACACTTAGCACAAAACAGACCACCATTAGCGATGGCCCAGGTAGCGCGCCACCGCTCCTGGGACAGTCTAGTTTTCGTTCGCTTGCGGGGTAAATGGCTTTGTTGCATATCAGAGCGTGACGAGCCCTACTTTAGTAGCGAGGATTGCTAGTAGACGTTGTGGTCGTGCGATCAGCAATTGTGGGATCAGCATAGGTAGCCCGGTTGTCGTCGCGATCTCGCCCCTTCAGACCTGCTAGACCTATTAGGCCAAGAAGACCCAACCAGCCCCAGTCAAATCCGTCGTCGTCGTTAGTGGTAGTAATCGTGTTATTAGGAACTATGGGGTCGGTAGTAGTTTGAGCAGATGCGGGTAGGGTAGAAGGCAGAACGGCAAGGCTTAGGGCGATCGCACCGGTACCTAGCAAAGTAGCCAAGGATTTGTTTTTCATAGAAAAAAGCTCAAGAAACAACTGTTAATTAAATAGACAACCCAGACGCAGCATCAATACAAAAGAATGCAAAGGAATGCAAAAGATTGATGCACAATCTGTATTTTCCACACCGTCATGGTAGTTTTTTCCTTTTGGCCTGTTATTTACCATTGGATAGAGATTGTCTCTGTTTACTCTGGGGCAAAAGATAGTGGGCCGATAGTTTTGATCTCTACCATTAGACCTCTTCAAGAATAAGCCGGTGTGGGAACCTATAGAAGTCGTAACCGCTAGCCCTATCTAGGTGATAGGTCGGCGTTAGTTTTTCGCCGCCCTGATTTAGGGCCGCTGAAAGCTTTATCACACCGTTCTAATTTGTCCTCATTTTAGGGGGGTGGCGAAAACTTCTAGACACCAACGAAAAATTGCTAACTCATTATTGATGTTCTTAGGATTTGCGCCATCGCGAATGACTAACCAAGCCCCATCGGCAAGGCGCTTGTTGGTTGCATTGTCAGTCAAGGCAGAAGACCAAGTAAACTTATCAGCAACGTCGTCAAAAGTTGTCGTAGTGGATTTGTTATTATCAACTGTGTTGTTGCTACCATGGCCAGCGAAGACTATATCGGCGTAGCTAAAAGCAGCGGCTAGCGATCTTGACCGAACGTTAGGTTTTCTAAGCTTTGACCGGGGGGCAAGTCAATGAAGATGCGATCGCCCTTTTCGAGCCCGTCTAAAACCTGGATGCGATCGCCCTCCTGAGAGCCCAACACCACTGGCTTGAACTCGGCTTGATCTGATTCGCCGGGTACCAGCACGCCTGTTTCACCGCCTTGGGTAATCACTGAAACCGCCGGAATCACGAGTGCGTCAGAGAGCTGATCGCCAATAAAAGCAACGGTTGTATTCATATTCGAGCGCAGCTGATCGAGTCCGGTCACAAGCTGAATCCGCACCTGAAACACGGTGACGTTGAGCTTTTCAATCGCTTCTGGAGCAATCAGCCTGACGTTGCCTTTAAAGGTTTGCTCAGGAAAGGCATCAGCTTGAATTTCGACGCTTTGACCCACTTTAATACGGCTAATATCTGCTTCGGTGACTTCGGCAATGACTTCTAGGCCGCTGGCGATCGCGACAATTGCGGTTGATGTCGCTGAGGTCACCTCTGAAGCAGTCGCCGTCGGCGTTACAAAGGCTCCTTCATCGGCAAAGCGCTGGGTAACTATGCCATCAAAAGGAGCCCTGATAACGGTTTCTTCGAGCTGAATTTGAACGGCCTGAAGCTGACCTTTAGCCCGATTCAAGCGGGCTTGAGCTTGGGCAATGGTTTCTCTATCGCTGCCGTTTTGCTGGTCGGCTAGGCGGGCTTCGGCTTCGGCTAGGCGGGCTTGGGCTTGAGCGACGCCTGCACTCGCACTGCGACTGTCATTGAGGGCGCTGTCTAAATCGCTGCGGGCAATGCCACCCTGGTCAAACAGGCTTTGGCTGCGGCTGAGTTCGTTTTGGCTGAGAGTGAGGCGGGCGCGGGCATCGGTGAGCTGTGCGCGGGTGGCTTCGGCATTGGCAGCAGCTTGGTCAATGTCGGTACGAGAAGCGCCTCGTAGCGCTTCATCTAGCTGGGCTTGGGCTTCAGCGACGCTGGCTTGATTTTGGACGATTTGGGCGTTTATCGGTTCGCTGTCCATGCGGGCGATGACCTGGCCTGCGGTGACGCTAGAGCCCTGCTCAACAAACAGTGCCTGCACCGTTCCGGCTGACTGCGGGCTGAGGTTGACGGTACGAATGGGGGAGACATTGCCGCTAGCGCTGATGCGGACGGTGAGTTGGGTGGAAGTCACCGGGACAGTGAGGGCGTCAAGGTCATAGTCGGATGGGCGGCGGGAGAAGGCGAAGGCTATAGCGCCTGCGGCAATCAGGCCAGCTACGCCAAGCGCAAGCAGCCAAGGCCAAGGGCGTTTGATCCGGCCAATGAGGGGCAAATGCATATGAAGAGAATTACGGCTGTAAGCTCACGGGTTGAATGTGCTAGATGTTTTTTTAGATGCTGTTGAAGCACTTCTCTAGGATAGTGATTTTTGGCAGTGGAGGAGTAGGAGATGAGGGAGTTAGGGCGTTGGGGAGAGGGCGCTAATAGAGTACCTAGCTCGTCGGCAGATAGTTTGGCCAATAGGTTGTCAGCAGATAGCTATTCCCCTTTTTGAGGATGACCACCTTTTTTCCTAGATGTTTAAAGCCTGATTGATTTGCTTGTTACTCATTCGTTCTTTTCCTTTCAAAACGATAAAATTTAAAGAGGACTTTTAAGAAAATCGTTGAAAAAACCGTGAGCAAGGGAATGATTAAGCACTTTTTTAAGCCGCTGGTTTGGGTTGGGATAGCGCTTTTACTGCTGATAAGCGTTTGGTCGCGCCCGGTGACAGCTTCTCTGACAGATTCACGGGTTAATCAGTTGGAGTATCAGGTGCGATCGCTGCAAACCCAGGTCAGTCAGCTTCAGTCGCGTATACCAGGCGCTGCTAGTAGCCCTGCGCCTAGAACTGAAGCCTCGGCTGGCATTTACGATCCTGCCTTAGATGCACAGTTCGATAATCTCGCAACTTTGGTAATTGAAATTAATCAGCGAGTAAAGGCTTTAGAATCTCAGGCTTCAGGATCTGCCCGATAGAAAGCCGCTGGGCAGACTCTAACGGGTCTAGCGGCTATTCTTCAGATTGAGCGTCGGTGCTGATATTGGCCGGATGAATGAGAGTCCACTGCGGATGAGAGGAGCCTTGCTCATCGATTTTGTTCAGGCGAGTGAGAAGGCGCGATCGCTCTTCTCCTGACAATCCCCACAGAATATGGCGACTTTCAGCAATTAACAATGCCACTGTTAGCCCTACGCACAGCCCTAAGCCAACTGCCGCTAATCGACCATAAACCAGCATGTAGCGCACTGCTGCCCAGGTAAAATATTCGCGCAGCTCTTGCAGATCGGCCCGTAGCGACCATAAGCTCAATGCCCCAACGCTCAGCCACAGCCCCAAACATATCCACCACCAACTGCGCATCATGGCCTGTCGTAAAGCCTCAAGCGCTTGGGCCTGATCTAAAAAATTACGCTCTATCACAGAAAGTTCGTACCTGCTCAATCGAAATTTTCAGTCAAAATTCTCAGCCAAAATTTTCAATCACAATTCTCGGCCAAAATTCTCAGCCAAAATCTTAAAGTGCATTCGGCATAGAATCGAGCGGTTCTGAGTAATCATTATCGCTTAGATCATTGATTGCCTCATCGTTGGTTACGCGATCGCCGTCTGAATCATCACCATCAAAGCCACTGCCTTCCGAGCGGCTACGCCACCAAGCCAACAACGTACTAGCAATAAAAATACTCGAATAAACACCCGCTACAAAGCCGGTAATCAGCGCTAACGCAAAAAACTTTAAAGACTCGCCGCCAAACAGCACAATGCTTATTAAGGGCAGTACCGTTGTCAGCGTTGTATTAATTGAACGGCTTAGCGTATCATTCACGGCGATATCTACCGCGTCATTGATCGGCTGATTGGGATTGAGCTTTAGGGTTTCGCGAATGCGGTCATAAATCACCACCGTATCATTCACCGAAAAGCCCACAATCGTCAGCAGCGCCACAATAAACAAGCTATCGGCCTCATAGCCAATCAGCCAGCCCAAGAGCGAAAAAATCCCTAACGTCACCAGCAAATCGTGCAGCAGCGCCACAATTGCCAAAATCGCATAGTCAAGCTGAAAGCGCAGGCTCAAGTAAGCGGCAATCAGGCCGAAGGAGACAATCAGCGACAGCAATCCGGTTGTGAGGAGCTGTTTACCCAGGATTGGCCCAACGGTGTCACTTTGCGTCAGATTCGGATCAGTTTGGCCAATGGCGGCTTCAATGCCTTTTTGGAGCTGATCGCGCTGATCTACATCCAAATTTCGAGTACGCACTACCACAGACTGGCGATCGCTGCCCAAGAGCTGAACGCTGCCGCCGGTCAAGCCCTGATCATCCAGCACCTTTTGTACCGTCGAGGTTTCAATCGGCTGGGTGCAGTTTGCCGCCGTGCTACAGTCGCGCGTAAGCTGTAAGCGGGTGCCGCCAATAAAATCAAGGCTCGGTCTGATCGGGGCTCCGTACTGCTGCCATGACAGCGCCATTGACACTACGCCGACAAGAATGATCGCCCCGGAAATGAACCACCACAGGGTTCTTTGCTTAATGATGTTGAGTTTCATGGATGCAATCGATAGGAACTAAGGCAATAGGAAGGCAATTACTGGGCAATCACTGAACACTGGCAGACGGCGCTGCCCCTGTGGGTGAGGTGTTTACGCCGGGGCAAAAGAGGTTTGGCTTGCGGAACTGCGGAAATCCAATGGTGAAAAGCAGCAGGGTGCGGGTACAGGTAACGGCTGTAAACATACTGATCACGACCCCAATCGCCAAGGTCAGCGCAAAGCCACGCACTAAGCCAGTACCCAAGAAAAACAGCGCTCCACAGGCGATTAGCGTGGTGACATTACTGTCTAAAATGCTGGAAAAGGCCCGGAAAAAGCCCGATTCAACGGAGCGATATAGAGATTTACCAGCCCGCAGCTCTTCCCGGGTTCGTTCAAAAATGAGCACGTTGGCATCGACGGCCATCCCAATACTCAAAATAAATCCGGCAATGCCGGGAAGGGTGAGCGTCACCCCGAGCAAATCGTAAGCGGCCCAAGTGAGAATGGCATACACCACCAGCGCTACGTCGGCAAGGACACCGGGCAAGCGGTAATAGACGCCCATAAATACCAGCACTAACGCGATGCCAAACAAACCTGCATAGAGGCTGCGCTGTACGCTGTCACGGCCCAGAGTTGCGCCGACTGTCCGGTTTTCGATAATTTCTACCGGCAAAGGCAGTGAGCCGCCGCGAAGCTGAATTTCTAAATCGCGAGCTGATTCGGCATCAAATCTACCGGAGATGCTGGCGCTGCCGCCGGTAATGCCGTTTTTGGCCCATTGCACATCTACGACCGGAGCGCTGATTAGCTGGTTGTCTAAGAAAATGCCGAGGCCACGCCCGGTGCCTGCAACGTCGCGGGTGAGCTGAGCGAAGAGATCGCCGCCCTCCTTGGTAAATTCGATGTTAACTTCCCAAGCGCCGCCGGGGCCACCCATCGGGCCAGCGATCGCGTCTTTGAGCTTGGATCCGGTGAGTTCGGATTCGTTAAAGAGAGCCAGAATGTCTTTTTGGGTGGCAGCTATTGCCGTTTGGTTAGCCGCGATCGCGGCTTTATCTGAGCTGCCTTTTAGCGCTTGCTGTTCGGCTAGCTGCTGCTGACTAATCGTTTGCAGTGCATTGAGCTGACCTTCAGTACTCGGCTTTTGGCTGCGAAACTCTAGCTGCGCCGTGCCGCCCAGCACCCGTTCCGCCTGTTCGGGATCGCTCACCCCCGGCAATTGAATCGAGAGCTGATCTTGCCCGACGCTTTGCACCACCGCTTCTGAAACGCCAAGGCCATTCACCCGGTTTTCAATCACTCTTTGTACAGCCGCTAGCTCACGCTCACCAACTTGAGTAATTTGCTCATTCGGCTGTACCTGCATGGTGAGCTGCGTCCCACCCCGCAAATCTAAGCCCAACTGGGTTTCGACATTCACAATAATCACGACCGCCGCAATCACAAGCGCCAATAAGGCGGCTAATATCGAGCGTTGCTTACTCATAGAGTCCATTTTTAATAATGACTTGGGTCAACAATTTCCAAAACATCCAAGTTGAGCCCAGTGCAGTTAAGTATCCTAATACCAAATTGCCTCAATCGTAACGACTGAGGCAGAAAGATTGATGAATTGTGATTTGGATTTTTGAGTCAGAATCTACCAAAGCCTGAGTCCAAGCCTGATCGGAAGTGCTCTTTATTACAGATATTACAGACGACTACAGATATTACAGACGGCTCTGCATAATTTTCTCGACGGTTTCTTCAATCTGCGCAGGCTGCACAATTGTCAGATTTTCCAGCCCTTTGTTATAGGGCGTCGGAATATCTTGTGACGACATCCGAATCACGGGGCCATCTAGTTCATCAAAAAAGCGATCATTGATAGAAGCAATAATTTCAGCCGCGATGCCGCCCGTTCTCATGCATTCTTCGACAATAATCACCCGATGCGTTTTGCGAATGGATTCGCCAATGGTGTCGTAGTCAATCGGCTTCAGTGAGATCAGATCAATCACTTCAGGATCATAGCCCTTCTTCTCTAGCGACGCTACGGCCTGCATAACGTGATAGCGCATCCGCGAGTAGGTCAAAATCGTCACATCTTTGCCGGTGCGAACCATTTCGGCCTTGTCGAGCGGCAAAATGTACTCATCATCGGGCAGATCTTCTTTGTTGAAGTACAGCAGCACATGCTCAAAAAATAGCACCGGATTGTCATCGCGAATCGCGGCTTTGAGCAGCCCTTTGGCATTGCGAGGCGTGGAGCAGGCGACGATTTTGAGTCCAGGAACGGCCTGAAAATAAGCTTCTAGGCGCTGAGAATGTTCGGCTCCAAGCTGCGAGCCAACACCACCGGGGCCGCGAATGACGACCGGAATTTTGAAGTTGCCGCCGGAGGTGTAGCGCAGCATTCCGGCGTTGTTAGAAATTTGGTTAAAGGCCAATAGCAAGAACCCCATGTTCATGCCTTCGATAATCGGGCGCAGGCCGGTCATGGCAGCGCCGATGCCCATGCCGGTAAAGCTATTTTCGGCGATGGGCGTATCGAGTACGCGCAGCTCACCGTATTTGTCGTACAGGTCTTTGGTGACTTTGTACGAGCCGCCGTACTGACCGACGTCTTCACCCATCACCATGACGGTTTGATCACGGGCCATTTCTTCGTCAATTGCTTCACGAAGGGCGTCGAATAGAAAGGTTTGTGCCATGTGGAAAAAATTCTATAGATGGTAACTAGATAGCAAATGATGGATGGGTGATGGATAGGCTAGTCTTCAGCAAAAATGTATTTGTAAAGATCAGCCGGGTTGGGATCGGGGCTTTCTTCGGCAAAGGTCAGCGCGTCTTCGACGACGAAGGTGATTTTGTCGCGCACGGCTTTGAGGTCGGCTTCACTGGTGAGCGCTTGCTCTAGCAGATAAGCCTCGAAGCGTTTGATCGGATCGCGATCGCGCCAAAACTTCTTCTCTTCGGCTGATCGCAATTCATCGGGATCAGCGACCGAATGCCCCCTATACCGATAGGTCAAGCACTCTAGTAACGTCGGCCCCTCTCCAGCGCGGGCGCGGGCAATGGCGGTTTCGGCAACAGCGCGTACGGCCATCACATCCATGCCATCGACCTCATAACCGGGCATCCCAAAGACGCTGGCCTTTTTATAAATTTCGGGCTGAGAGGCAGCGCGTTCATGGGCCATCCCAATTGCCCACTTGTTATTTTCCACCACAAAAAGGATCGGTAGCTTCCACAGCGCTGCCATGTTCAAACATTCAAAGAACTGACCATTGTTAGTGGTGCCATCGCCAAAAAAAGACGCCGTGACCTGATCGGCATTCGCATCGCCCATCGCATCGCGTCGATAGCGGCTCTGAAAAGCGGCCCCTAGTGCAACCGGAATGCCTTCGCCGATAAAGGCAAAGCCGCCCAGCATATTGTGCTCTTTAGAAAACATGTGCATCGAGCCGCCTCGGCCCTTGCTACAGCCGGTTTCTTTGCCAAACAGCTCAGCCATCACCGCCCGCGCACTGACCCCCGCGCTGAGCGCATGAACATGGTCGCGGTAGGTACTGCACACGTAGTCATCCGAGCGCATGGCTTTGACCACACCAGAGCAAACCGCTTCTTGACCGTTGTATAAGTGGACAAACCCTTTGACCTTGCCGCGCTGATACAGCTCAGCGCACTTGTCTTCAAAGTAGCGACCGAGCACCATATCTTCGTAGATGGTGAGTGCCTGCTCTTTGCTGACGGGCGGCGAAGATGCCTGAAAAGTTGGCAGTGGTCGTTCCTGAACCATAGGTTTGTGTCCGTGTTTCTAAGCAGCTATCGAAAATTTCGACTGACTTGTGACTAAATATCTACTGATTATTCGCGCAAAAGTGCCAAACAGGCAATCTATTGCATTGATCGGCTCTATTAAAGAATTGCTTAAGTTTCGCTTAATGATACTTGTTTTTGCTAACAAGATATATTGAGAAAATATATGAAAGGCTGACTTGGTGTAAGTTTTAACCTGATTGAGCCTGATTGAGCGACGCTATCTTTAACCACTATTTATTTAGGTGTTCAGGAAGATTTTGGCCAATTGAGCCCGCTTGAGCCCGATCGATCTTAAAGGCGACCCGACTGCTAGATCTAACCCTCAGCTTTGAAGAGGGCTTGACAAATGAGCCGCTGAGTTTAACGCTATGCGCACGGCCCTGTTTCTATTAGACTGATAAGCTTGCTGTGTTCTTCTCGAATTCATGAGGCTTTCAAAGGCAAGATCAAAGGCAAGATTAAAGGCAAGATCTTTCTAAAAGATTGATTTGACAAGGACAGCCTAGTCAAAAGGCAGCGGCGATTTCTACGATTTTTAACGATAAAGATTGGCTTAATGACTGGTTTAATGACTGGGGATACATAACAGTGCGAATTCCGCTGGACTACTATCGAATTCTAGGATTACCGATTCAGGCGACGCCCGATCAACTGAAGCAATCGCACCGCGATCGCACGCTCCAAGTGCCCCGACGGGAATATTCAGAGCTGGCAATTGATGCCCGCCGCCAGTTGATTGACGCAGCTTACGTGGTTTTGGGTGATAGCAGCCGTCGGCGCGAGTACGATCAGGAATTTTTGGCAGCTTCTTTATCGGCTTCTAAAGAAGCCAATCAGACTGGCGTTGGCAGCGTCCCGATTTCGCCGTCTCAAAAGGCTGATAGCGCTGCTGGCACCCATGAAAAAACCAGTGATACCGATGTCAATATCCCGACCATTGAGATTGAAAATCAGCAGCTCGTAGGCGCACTGCTGATTTTGCTAGAGCTGGGCGAATATGAGCTGGTGCTCAGGCTGGGCCGACCCTACTTACAGCGTGATGTTCGCACGGCTGAAGGTCAAAAGCTCAAAGAACAGCCTGCTCTGCCGGATATTATCTTGACGCTAGCAGTGGCTTGCTTAGAGCTAGGCCGCGAAGAGTGGCAGCAAAACCATTATGAACATGCGGCTGAATCGCTAGAAACGGGCCGAGAACTGCTGCTCAAAGAAGATCTGCTGCCGGTTTTGAGAGCCGAAATCCAGGCCGATCTCTACAAGCTGCGGCCTTATCGCTGTCTGGAGCTGCTGGCGCGATCGCTCGATCAAAAACCCTCTCGTCAGCAGGGCGTTGGCCTCTTACGCGGCATGCTGCAAGATCGCGGCGGGATTGATGGCGCTGAAGACGATCTCTCCGGGCTAGGCGTAGACGACTTTTTGCGGTTTGTGCAGCAACTGCGCGGCTATTTGACCGCCGCCGAGCAGCAGGAAGTGTTTGAAGCCGAAGCTCAGCGGCCTTCGGCGGTGGGCACTTACTTAGCGGTGTATGCGCTGCTCGCACGCGGCTTTGCGGAGCATCAGCCCGCGTTGATTCGCCGTGCTAAGCAAATGCTGCTGCGGCTGAGCGGTCGTCAGGATGTGCATTTGGAGCAGGCCGTCTGTGCGATGCTGCTGGGCCAAACTGAAGAAGCAAGCCACGCTTTGGAACTCTCGCAGGAGTATGAGCCGCTGGCTTTTATCCGCGAACATTCGCAGAGTTCTCCCGATCTGCTGCCCGGTCTATGTCTGTACGCTGAGAACTGGCTTCAGCAGGAAGTCTTTCCCTTTTTTCGAGATCTCGATCAGGCGACTGCCACGCTGAAAGATTATTTTGCTGACAGCGCTGTGCAGAGTTACTTAGAAAATTTACCGCTGGCGAGCGATCCTGATGATCATCAAAGCAGTCGTCGCAGCCGTCCAACGAACTGGATCGCGCCGCCTCCTAACTTGGGCAGTGCGAGTTTGGGTGCTGTTGGGAGCGATCGCGTTACCATTGAACCGCCGTTTGGATCGCCTAGCTTAGAATCATCTGTGAATAGTGGCGGCTCTGGTGACTATAGCGGTTCGTCGATTTTGGGTCAGCCGGATTTGGGCGATCGCATTCCTCCTCGCCGCTCTACGGGTTTTGCTGGCTTAGCTGGCGCGATGGGGGTCACCAGCATTGCTGAAAGAATTGCGCAAATGTCTCCTGCTGGGCAGCTCAATCGAGCTGGCAATGATCCTGAAGTAGCCGCTTCTAGCCGCACTCAGCCTAGTTCTCCGGGGGGAGGTGAAAATCTCGACGGCAGCGGCTCTGGTCTGAGAGATCGCCGTCAGCGTCGCCAGCTTGGTCGCCAGCTTGGTCGCCAGCTTGGTAGAGGCTCTTCTGTAAAGTGGGATCGGCTGCTGCTGCTCGGTTTAGCGGGGCTAGGCTGTTTGATACTGGCGCTTTTGCTAGTCCGGGCGATGTTTGGCTTGGTCAACGGCAACGGCAAGCCTGCGATGCAGGGCGAACCGCTCTCGCTAGAGATCAATCAGCCGCCAATTGCAACTACGCCTGCTGATAGCGCTACCAACTCGCCTAGTGCTAGTGATGCGACCGGGATTGCAGAAGCGACGATCAATCAATGGCTAGAAGCTAAGACGGCGGCTTTTTCTGAACGCTATGAAACTGATAAAATTGATACCGTGTTAATGGGTGAAGCCTTGAGCGATGTCCAAAGCAAGCTACAGGGAGCCCAGGCAGATGGCTGGAGCGTAAAGTATACGCATGGGCCGCTCAAAGTGATTTCTGTAGAGCCGACGGATGCGACCAATGCGTCTCGGCTCTCTGTGCAGGCGCAGGTTCAAGAAACGGCTACTTTTTTTGAGGGCTCTGAACCTACGAGCGAGTTTGACTATGATGAAGCGGTGACGGCCCAGTATGAGCTGGTGAAAGAAGGCGATCGCTGGATGATTGATAACATTCAAGACTGATGTCTCAATTCATTAACGCAGTCAATTCGGCAATTCGGCCCAATAGCCCATCCAGATAGCCAGTAATGTGATCTACAGCACACAAAAAATATCGGGCCATTATCCAAAGATTGCATCTAGGCGGCATCTAAGTAATTGTATTAAGATAGCTGGGGCTTTGGGTGCTTTGCGGACGTACCTTTACGGATGTACCTTTGCGGATGTACCGTTGTGGACGTACTACCGCTTCCTGCTATAGCTTCTGAGCGATCAGATTTTAATTTCCTAAAAAGATCCAACGAGAAGATCTGAAAATCTTAAGATAATCCGAAATTATAGTTATTTAAGTTAATCAAGGTAAACCAAAAGAGTAAACCAAAATAAATTGTTAGGTTGACGCAGCTTTTGGGGAAAATTTTAGAGGGCGTCAATTTTAGAGAGCGTCAATAGAGGACGGAGCCAAGACTCTTGAGACTTCTACAGACTATGATGATCGCCTCTGACACCTCAAAATCGTTCAAAGATTAATCTACAGTGAAGAAGCCTGAATGAGATTTTTGCTGTAAGTATAGGGATCTCCAGCTATATTGGGGGCTGCTTCAATCATTCGTCAATATATTTTGATAACCCTCTGAGTGAATAGTCGTCAACGTATGCAAGTGCAGAGTCCTCCCACCGTTCAACCTTCCGAGCCGCAGTTAATCGATCAGCTAGCGACGCCCAATGGCGTTGCCAGTGAATGCTCTCGACGTGCCAAAACCCAAATAGACTTTTTGCTATTAGCGATTGAGGCGCTCGATCTCGGTGGAGCCGAAGCAATGCTAGCGGCTGCCAAAGAGCTGGGGTTAGAAAACGTCGTGCAGGGCCGGGTGAATTTGTGGCTGCTGCGCAGCAGTAATCCGCTGCGGCGATTTAGTCAGAGAGAGCCGATGTCGCTATCAGAGGGCAAGGCGCTGGTGCTGATTACCTGCTTTTTAGCAAAACGGCTGACAGTGCTGATTCGGCAGCTTTTGCTGGGCTATCAGCAGCTCAGCGATCAGGGTCTGTCGTTTGAGCATCACTTCAGGCTGTCGGATTACTTGTCCCGCTTTCGCTCTCACTTTCGCGCCAGAATGAACGCCAAGCGCGCTGGCGTAATTGTGTACGCGACGGATGAAAAGCTCAATGAATTGGCGATTGAGCTATTGACGAAACTATTGTTTTGCACCGGGACAGACGGCGCTAATCGGCTGTGGGTGAGTCTTTTTGATGGAGAAGTGTCATGACCATTCGCAGACAGTATCAGCTGCCGAATTGCAGCCTGATTTTAGATGGATTGAGCATTGACTCGACGCCCGGCGATGAAGAGGTGATGTCGCTATTGGTGAATGCGGAGTGCCGGATTAGTGGTTTGGAGCGATCGCTCAACGGTAACTACAGCTTTTTTTCGGCCTTAGTGCGCGCCGTCAGTCAGTACAGCCAAGAGCTGCTCAGCGGCTTTGCCCATCCGCAGGTGATTGAAGACGAAACGCTGCTGGTGCATATCAATCCCGGCGATGGCCCGTATCATCATTTGGTAGTGCAGCCCGAAATTGCTGACTTAGGCGAATCTGGCGACGGTCGGGCGATTGATATCAAGCTTTCTTCGGTGCAGCTTTTTGACTTGAGCGAAGCGGTCGATCAGTTTTTTGACGATACGCAGACGCTGCCTGAGCTAGAGCCCTTGCTTTCACCGCTGCCGCGCCGCTTTGTGCGCACTGAAGAGCCACTGAGCGATCGCGCTTTGCCCGCTGTGTTGGGAATTGGCGGCCTAGTAGCGGCGACGGTGGCGATTGGCCTGTTGCCGGTGCCGAAAGCGCCCAATCCCGCCAAAGCAGATCGCCCCGATCAGCCCGCTCAGATCAGCGATGCCACCAGCACCAATAGCGCTAACGATAAGTCGTCTAATAGACCGCCTACTGGAGATGGCACCGAACCTGCTGTCGATGGCCTAGCGGCAGCAAATCTATCCAGTCCGCTGTGGGATAAAGCGCCCCGCATTACCGATGAAACCAAGCTAGCAGCGCTTCAGCAAACGCTAGAAAGTAAGATCACGGGTAGCCTTGCGCCGAACGCAAACTTTACTGAAGTACTCGACTACCAGGTGGCCGTGAATGAAGCGGGTGAACTTGTGGGCTATCGGTTTGGCAACGATGCCGCGCTGCGAGATGTGGATAATACGCCGTTGCCTAAGCTAGCACGGGCCAATGCCAATGCTCAGGGGTTAGAAAAAGCTGCGATCGCGCAATACCAGGTGGCTTTTAATGCGGATGGCATTGCGGTTAGCCCTTGGCAAGACGGCACTGCCGTAGCCGCAGCCCCAGCAGTAGATTCATCGCCAACTGCCGATCCCGCCAAAACTACCCAGCCAGCCCCAGCCAACAGCCCAGCTAACAGCACCGTTGCTTTTGACGATGCACCGCCGACTACGCCACCCGATCTGCTTGAGGTAGAAGCGCTCAATAATCAGCTCAAACAAACCATTGTAGAAAATCGAAATCAGCCGAGAGTAGGCAGCGCCACGACCTATCGCGTCCGCTTTAATCAAGCAGGCGAAGTGGTCGCTTACTCGCCCGTGGATTCAGATGCATCTACCGCTGTGAATGAAACGCCTTTGCCTAAGCTGCTAACCGCTGCCCCCAAAAACGAGCCTGCGGTTGACTATCGGGTGGTGTTTACAGAGCGTGGAGTTGTGGAAGTAAGCCCCTGGTGGGGATGGAGCCGCTATGAGTAATGCCGTGAGAAGTAATGCCGTGAGTAAGCGCGAGTAAGGCCAGTGCGATAATGCTATGAATGCTGGCAGGAGGCTGGTTTGTGGCAAATGAGTCAAGTTCGGATGGGTCTGATTTAGAACATGATCTGGCTCATGGAGAATCCGGTGAAGCACCTCGTACTGGCTTTTATGCGCCTCGGCCCCCGCTTCCACGCGGCTTAGACGATTCGACCCGCCTGCCTGGAGACGAGCATTCATCTGATTACGGCTACGGGTCACGGCCTGATCCTCAGCCGCCTTACCAGCTAGAAAATCAGCCCACGGCCTTTCCTAGATCCCTTGAGTCTCAGCGTTTACCTGAGCCTTTCTCTGACCATTTATCTGGCCGTTCAGATGGGATAACGGATGGTGCTGACTCAACTGAAGATGTCGAGTCTAAGGGCGCTAAAGCCCCAGCCGAAAAGCCCAGATTTTGGCACAAGCAGCCCTACAGCGCCTTAGCACACCTGATGGCCATTGGCGGCACGGTAACGGCTGCTTGGCTTCTGGGGATTTTAGTGGCGCAGCTATTGCCCGGTCGGATTGCGCGACCGCCTCTGACTGAGGTGCTGTTGCGCCAGAGCAGCCGTCTAGCTACTCGCCTATGGCACTTTCCGCAGCTCTGGCAAACGCCCACCGATCAGCTCCAGATACAGGCCATTCCCTTGCCGGAAACTGGCCCACTGCTAGCGCCTGTTGAGCTACCGCCGATTGAGCGACAGCCTTTAATTGACGAACTTAACTCGATAGAAACGGAAGTGATCACGCTCGATAGGCGGCTCAAAAGCTTAGAAAAGCAGCTCGGCTATCCGCCTTATCGGGGCGCAGATATTGATTACCGGCTCAAGGCTTTACGAGCGGCCATCGATCCACCCGTACGAGCGGAACAAGCCGTAGAGCCGACTTATCAGCCGGTGCCGAGCGATCGCACTCAGACCCTATTAGACGTTGCAGCGCTGAAAATTACACTGCCCGCAGACGCCATTTTTAGCCCCGGTGCCAGTGATCTTAAAGACACTGCGATTTTGAACCAAGTCCTTGACCAGTTGGTGAATTATCCTCAGGCGACGATTGTAATTCGCAGCTACAGCGACGATCAGAGCGACGTTTTGGCCAGCCGCATCTCGACGCTAGCCCAAGCAAATGCGCTGAGCGCTTACCTACAAACGGCGTTGCCCACTCCTTACCGCTGGGTTACGCTAGGAGGCGGTCAGGCTCAGCCGGTGGCCAGCAATGAAGAGGCTGCTAATCGTCAGCGCAACCGTCGCATAGAAATTTTGGTAGACACCCGTTCATGAAAATTGTTTTTTTTGGTACGCCGCAGTTTGCGGTGCCTAGCCTCAAGCGGCTGCTGAGCCATCCTGATTTTGATGTGGTGGCGATTGTTACCCAGCCCGATAAGCGCCGAGGCCGAGGCGGCAAAGTCACGCCCTCGCCGGTCAAAGCGGCGGCGATGGCAGCAGCGATCGCGGCTAATCAACCGCCCACCTGTCCAATTTGGCAACCGCAGCGGATCAAAAAAGATTCTGAAACCTTGGCTCAGCTCAGCGCCTTAGGTGCAGACGCCTTTGTGGTGATTGCTTACGGTCAACTGCTGTCTCAAGCCATGCTGGATATGCCTAGGCTGGGCTGCGTAAACGCGCACGGATCAATATTACCGGCCTATCGCGGGGCTGCGCCGATTCAGTGGTGCTTATACCGAGGCGAGGTTGAAACCGGGGTAACGACGATGCTAATGGATGCGGGCATGGACACAGGGCCGATGCTGATGGAGGAAACGGTGCCGATGGGGCCAGTGGATAACGCTTGGCAGATAGCCGAAAAGCTGGCCGCCATCAGCGCCAATCTGCTGCCGACGACGCTGCAAAAGCTACAGCAGCAGATGATTCGCCCGGTTCCTCAAAATGATACGAGAGCGAGCTATGCGCCCCTGATTCAAAAGGCTGACTATGCGTTGGACTGGCATAAACCTGCCAAGCGGCTGCACGATCAGGTGCGTGGCTTTTACCCAAACTGTGTAACCCAGTTTCGCGCGAGTCCGCTGAAAGTGATGGCGACTTTTCCGCTGGGTGCAGATGATGAGAGGCTAGGTTTTGACCAGATTCCTGATGTTTTTGCGGCGGCGCGATCGCTTTACTCCTCCACCCCCATCTCACCCAACCAACCCCCTGGCACCCTAGTCGCCATTCTCAAAAGCTATGGCCCTGTCATTCAAACGGGTAGCGGTCACTTACTGCTGCATGAGGTCAAACCGGCTGGGAAAAGCAACCTGTCGGGCTGGGATTTTGCCAACGGCGGGCGATTGGAAGTAGGAGAACAGCTCAGCTAGTCGGGAACGCTAACATCGTCACAGCAGGGCAAAAGCATTGGCAACGATTAGCGTAGATCATCTTGAAAGTGAGCGTAGGCTTGAGCGATCGCCCGATCTCTGGCAGCTTGCCTACGAAGAACTGCTAGCCGACTGCTGCCATTACGACGGCATTTTAACCTTGCTGATGCAGCACCGACCTTATTTTGAAGCACTGCCGAGCGTGCGCCGCCCGCAAGAAAGCATGGTGGCAATTCCTTTGCCGAATGTTCGCAGCCGCGAAACTTATCGTGAATCGGATAGCGATCGCGCGCTGGTCAACACTGCCTATCGAATTCGTCCGCTGCCTTGCGATGTGGCGCTACTGATGTGCGACCCGGAGTGGAAAATTAAAACCGGGATTGAAATTGTGCTATTCATTCAGCGACCCGGAGAAGATTTTTCTGATTTGCTCAGTCGCTGGCGGCAAACGCAAAAAGTGCTAGGGCAAGGCGTGGAGTGGCTGATGCCTAGAAAGCACAAGCACTTGCTGGCAGAAGGCACCGCAACACCGCATCCGCTGTTTGTCGTATTTACCTGTGATGGCGACGACGCTAGAGCAGAGCGGATTATTCGGGGGCTGACAGGGGCGAGCCTGCCAGTGGCTAGATGGGCTATCTAGCTTCGTGCCATTGACACTGCTGACATCACGTTTGTTGAGTCTTGGTAACTTGCTGGCCCTTTGGTGCAGGTGCTGGCTTCAGGCTTTATCTTAGAGAGAGCATAAAGCGCGATCGCGAGAAAACCTGCGGATGATGCGTCGGTCATATCTATTATTGGTGGCAGTAGCTACGCTCATCGGCCTGGGCGTATTGCTAACGGCAGTCAGCTCTTTGGGTCAACTGTATGGCGCTATAGCACTCGCTTCTCCTTTGCTTGCCCAAGCCGTAATTGCGCTAATCGTACTGGCCTTGGCTGGTGCTACGGGCGTATTGGCTTACTATGGCTGGCTTTTTTTACGGCCCAAACGAAAGCGGGTGGTGACGTTGCCCCAATCACCCGATCAGGTGGCGGCAGTGAGCTTACAGGCGGCTCAGCAGCAGGTGAGCCAAATTGAAGATGAGATTGCGCGGCAGGCGCTGGCGGCTCGCTCTGAAGTGCTGACGGCGAGGCTCAGTCAGGAAGTGGGCGGGCAAACCTTCCAAATTGTTGTTTTTGGCTTGGGTTCAGCGGGTAAAACGGCTTTGGTGAATGCGCTGTTAGGAGAAATGGCTGCGCCCGTGGCGGCGACGCTTGGAACGACGCAATCGTCGCAGACTTATCGGATAGAGGTGCCAAGCTTATCGGGATTAAGGTTATCTGGATTGAGGGTAAGATCGCCAGAAAATGCGGCGGTGCTGATTACCGATACGCCAGGACTGTTAGAAGCGAGTGCCTTGGGAGAGGCGCGATCGCAGGCATCAAAGGCATTGGCAACAGCGGCAGATCTGTTGCTGTTTGTAATCGATAACGATCTGCATCGGGTGGAGTATGAGCAGTTGCAGGCGCTAGTAGGGATGGGAAAGCGGCTGCTGTTGGTGTTTAATAAGCGCGATCGCTATTTGTCAGCCGAAAGAGAACAGATTTTGCAGCGGCTGCGAGAACGAACGAACCCATTGCTCAACAGTGAGGATGTGGTAATGGTGGCGGCTCATCCTTCAGTTGCTCAACTGCCGGATGGTAACCTAGTACAGCCAGATCCGGAGATTTCAGATTTAGTTGAGCGAATGCTGAGCATTTTACGGCGAGAAGGCACAGATTTAATTGCGAGTAATTTATTGTTGCAGTCGCAGCAGTTGGGAGAAGAGGCGCGATCGCTGCTGAGCATTCAAAGGCAACAGCAGGCAGAAACCATTGTTGAACGCTATCAGTGGATAGGAGCAGGAGTGCTAGCCGCAACGCCGTTGCCAGTGGTAGATATGCTGCTGACGGCGGCTGTGAATACTCAAATGGTGGTGGAGCTAGGTCGAGTGTATGGGGTGGAGGTTAGCATTGAAGAAGCTAAAGCGCTAGCGGTATCGCTGGCCAAAACAATGGCGGCTTTGAGCTTAGCAAAAGGGGCGATGAAGCTGCTATCAGTTGGGTTGCAGGCAACTGTAGCGACGGCTATTGCCAGTAAGCTCTTACAGGGGGTGAGCGCGGCCTATTTAACACGAATTGCGGGCAAAAGCTTTATAGTGTACTTTCAGGCCAATCAGGATTGGGGCGATCATGGCATTCAAGCCGTGGTAGAACAGCAATATCAGCTCAATCGCCGCGATGCTTTTGTCAAACAGTTTCTGCACAGCGCAATTGAAAAGCTGACCTGAAGAATAGGTAATTGATTTATTCTTGAGAAAATTAGCTAGCTTCTTTAGGCTTGGCGGGCAATAGATACAGTAAGCCTGAAATCCAGGTGAGAGCAACAGCGACCCAAAAGAAAACAATGCCACTGATCTGCCAAACGCCTGACAGCGGCGCGAGTAAGAGAGAAATGGCGACAATTTGCACGACCGTTTTGGCCTTGCCCCAAATTCCAGCGCCGGGAACGCTGCCTTGTTGAAAGGTCGGATTTACGCGCCAACCAGAAATGGCTAGCTCTCTGGCCAAAATTAAAAACACGCCCCAGGCAGGCACCTCACCCATGCCAACTAAGGCCATTAAAGGGGCCATGACTAGCAGCTTATCTACTAATGGATCGAGAAATTTACCCAGATCGGTGACCTGAT
>QBMP01000014.1:1703-4202 GCA_003242115.1 Phormidesmis priestleyi | reverse complement strand
CCTGATTGAGCCTGCGGGCAAGGTATCCATCTAACCAGTCTGTGCCTGCAAAAATCACGAAGGCAATGACGCTAATCCAACGATGAGTATCTGTTGGATTGAGCAAAGCAATTAAAACAATGGGTACGCCAAACAGGCGAGAGACGGTAATCCAAGTGGGTAAATTAAGACTGTTCATGCGTGGTGATTTCCAAGACCGTATGAAATCTCTCTCTCGACGTAGCTATGCGGCTCTACGTGAATGTTGGTGCGAGTGGGGCCAAATTCTTGTTCGATCTGTTGTTCTATTTTTTCGGTGATAATGTGGGCGCTGAGCACATCGGTGGGCTCAACAATCAGGTGCATATCGATGAAAACCTGACGACCGAGCAAGCCACGTGAGGCAATGCTGTGGCAGTTGAGCACACCGGGCACTTTCATGACAACGCTGTGAATGGCTTCGGGCGCGATCGCCATTTCATCGACTAACCAGGGCAAATTTGCCGAGAGCACCACCCAACCGCTGCGAATCACTAACAGCGCGACCGGAAAGGCCAGCACCACGTCTAACCACTGCACCCCAACCCAGACGCCAATCAGGCCAGCCAAAACGGCAATGGTAATCCAAATGTCGCTCATGGTGTGCTGCGCATCGGCAATCAGGATGTTGCTACCGAGGCGGTTGCCCACGCGACGTTCGTAAAAGGCTACAAAAATATTGATCCCTAGCACTGTTAGCAAAAACCAAAGAGAGGTCGCGCTCATGGTTACAAGTTCACCGCCTGAGATGATTCGCTCAGCGGCTCCTTTGACAATTTCAAAGCAGGCAATGCCCAAAAAAGCGGCGATGCCGAGTGCGCCGACGGCTTCGTACTTTTGGTGGCCGTAAGGGTGGTCGCGATCAGGAACAGGGGAGGCTAGCTGGTTGGTGACTAGGCCAAGGACGTTGTTAGCACTGTCGGTAATGCTGTGGAGGGCGTCGGCAAGCAGGCTGAGTGAGCCTGTTAACCCGCCAACAATCAGCTTGAGAATGACGACAGCGATATTAAGCACCAACGTGATTAAGAGCACGCGCCGCACTTCGGCTCGGTAGGTATAAAAACTTTTAAAGTTGGGATGTTCGTGAGCGGTGTGCGAGTGCCCGTGAGGATCGTGCCCGTAAGGATCGTGCCCGTGAGGATCGTGTCCGTGAGTATCAGGGCTGTGAGTATCAGGGCTGTGAGAGGAATGGCTGTGGCTGTTTGCTGAACCATGGCTATCCGCTGAGTGAGGGCTTAGCTTGCCTTTCGAGATCCGCTGTTGCCACCGTTCACCAATATTTGACATGACTTGCAGCTCTCCCAACTTTGAGGCCCAACTTTGAGGGTTGTGATTGCTAGCGTATCGTGTTACTGACCCATTGGGCCTCTTTCGTCAGGGATGGCCATATTTTTTAGTAAAAGGCAGGCCGGTAGCGATTAGCTGGCGATGCTTTCGGCGTTGGCGGTAGCGATCGCCTGATTAACCTGTGAAAAGATCTCTTGGCAGTGGTTTTGAGTGCGCAGGGGCAGCTCTTCATTTTTTACGACTAAATCGATTTTGGAGTCGCCGTTTTTGCCGGTGGGTGGGCTGATTAGGAGTTCAATGGTGGCTAGCTGAGACAGCGAAACGCCGCCGGGTTTTTCTTTGGCCACAATGCAGACCCGATTTTGATAGATCAAATTGAGGTCGCAGGCTTCCAAAGCGCTTACCAGCGCTTTGCTAATATCTTCTGGAGAAGAACCTGTCATGAAAAAACTGGTATAGCGGGCCATAGTTAACGAAATGAGATAACAAATCGAAATCGTCGTGAAATCGCTGGAAAGCTGAACTGAGGATTTTTGGGTAAACGAGGATCATTGACAGAATACCGTTGTTTCACTCAATAGGGAATAGGGGGTGACGGGCAGTGGCTTCGGTGTAAATTGTGCTTGGGATGCTGAGTGATCTGTGCGTTTGCAGGGTTTTATCGGGTTTTGCAAGGTTTTACAGGGTTTTTAATGGGGCTGATGATGACGAAAGCGGCAGCGACGAGGGGCAAGCTGATTGTGTTTGAAGGGGGCGAGGGCAGTGGTAAAACGACGCAGATTCAGCAGCTATATGATGGGTTGATGGCGGATGCGACAATCAAAGGACTGCATGAGCAAAATCAGATTGCGGGTATAAAGCTGACGCGAGAACCGGGCGGGACGAGGCTCGGCCAGCAAATTCGCCGGTTATTGCTGGCACCTACCGACCAGCCGATGATTAGTAAAGCTGAGCTGTTGCTCTACGCGGCGGATCGGGCTCAGCATGTGGAAGAAACGCTGGTGCCGTGGCTGAATCAGGGCTATTGGGTGCTGTGCGATCGCTACACTGACAGTACGGTGGCTTATCAAGGCTACGGGCGGCAGCTCGATTTAGATCTGATTCAAAGGCTCAATCAAATCGCAACCGGCGGACTGAAAACGGATTTGACCCTGTGGCTCAAGGTGCCTTGCGCGGTAGGGCTTGCTAGAATGC
>QBMP01000014.1:0-1693 GCA_003242115.1 Phormidesmis priestleyi | reverse complement strand
AATGCAGCAGCGGGCTCAGGCAGATCGAATTGAGCAGGCGGGTGATGGGTTTCATCAGCGAGTGGCGGCGGGGTTTGCGGCGCTGGCACAGCCGCTGGCGGATGGCAGTGTGAAGGCTATCAGCAGCGGGCCAACGGTGGTGGTGAATGGCGATCGCCCGATGGCGACTGTAGCCGCTCATATTCAGCAGATTATTCAGCAGCGATTAGCCCAGTGGTATCCTCAGTAGCCTCGTCAGTCAGCTCTTTTTCAGATCCGTTTGCAAATTTGGTAGGTCAAGATCAGGCCAAAATTCTTTTAAATCGAGCGGTGGCGCTGGCTCGAATTGCCCCAGGCTATCTGTTTGTGGGCCCGGATGGAACGGGGAAGGCGCTGGCGGCGACTGGGTTTGCGAGGCTGCTGCTGCGGTCTAGCTCGGATGGAACCGATGGCATGGTGGAGGCTGAGACTGATGTGATTTTGGAGCGGAGAATTCGCGATCGCAATCACCCTGACTTGCTTTGGGTAGAACCGACTTATCTGCATCAGGGCAAGCTGCTAACCGCGAGTGCAGCGGCGGCAGCGGGGCTCAATCGTAAGGGGCTGCCGCGCATTCGGCTGGAACAAATTCGAGAGATTGCTCGGTTTTTGAGTCGGCCAGCGCTGGAGTCACCGAGAGCAGTGGTGGTGATTGAGCAGGGCAATCAAATGGCTGAAGCGGCGGCGAATGCGCTCTTAAAAACGCTAGAAGAGCCCGGCCGAGCAAGCATTATTTTAATGGCTCCTAATCAACAGTCGCTGCTACCGACGCTGGTTTCGCGGGCTCAGGCGATTCCTTTTCGGCGGCTCAACCCAGAGCAGATGGCTCAGGTACTACAGCAAACTGGCTATGGCGAAGTTTTGCACTCGGTGGAGGTGATGGCCATAGCCCAAGGGTCACCCGGTCGCGCGATTAGTAGCTGGCAGCAATTGCAGCAGTTACAGACGGCTGCGCCAGAGCTACTGGCTCAAGTGGGCCAAGTGCCGACTACGCGCCGAGCAACGCTAGAACTCGCGCGGGAGATTAGCCAACTGTTAGATACTGAAGCCCAGCTTTGGCTGCTGGATTACTTACAGCATCGCTATTGGCAGCAGGGCATCGGCAATGCCGACACCCTAGCGACGTTAGAAAAATCCCGCCGCTATTTGACCGCGTTTGTGCAGCCGCGCCTGGTGTGGGAGATGACACTTTTGGCTCAACTAACTCAAATGTCTTAGCTGATTTTCTGCCTCGCTTAGTTGTTGATCAGATTCTGGGTTAAAAGATATAGCGAGATAAATCGCAGATATTGACTTCATACCGAGTGGATTCAGAACCATCTTCAAAGACGGCTCGAAAATCGTAAAGACAGTTTTGGCGATCATCGGCAATATTGATGCGAATTGAGTCACCGGAGTACAAAACTGAATCGCCTAAGATATCGTCTTCCCAGGAATCAATATCGCTAGGCGATGCGTAAAAATACATCATCGTACTAGAACGACCGTTGACTAGCTCAAATCTGTAATCCTGATAGCGGCTAAGCAGCGTAGGCGCATCTGTTGCTAGGGAGTCTGCGGCTGCTAGGGAGTCTGCGGCTAAAACATCAGTAACGTTAGAGGGGCACTGGTTCCGTCAAGTGGGACAGGATAAAGTGTCTATATACATAGGATAGGAGATAATAGACAGCGAAAA
>QBMP01000149.1:10517-18157 GCA_003242115.1 Phormidesmis priestleyi | reverse complement strand
CATCTAGGGTAAGTCGAACTGCAACCGCCCCTAACAGCCCACCAATAATCCAATTCAGCCCCGTGCGCAAACTCATTGAGCTGAAAATACCCCAGGCCGCGCTCTCTTGCTTAATCAGCGAAATGGCCTGACCAATGAGCACCGGCTGCAACGCCTGCGCTAATGACAGCGGGATTAGCAACAGCAGCGGTAAAATCAACTGCTGACGGTGACGCTTGATGTAGGGCACCAGCCGTAAGAACAGCCGCCAGTCACTGCGCTCATCTCTGGCACTATCTTTGGCACTATCTTTGGCATTAGGCGGCTCTGGCGGTTTTGGCGGCTCAGGGCGATGGGCTCCTTTTTTGGTATGAGCCAGAAGATTAGGTGAAGACGCTGATGTCATTTAGAAAAACGTAAAAAGACGTAAAGAGATCTATACTCTAGCGGATGTTTTTTGAGCTGACGATGCAGCTGAACTTGCTGCCTTCAGCCGCTGAATGACATCGCTAAGGCCGTCGTCATTCAGCCGGTAGCTTAGAGGATGAGCAATCAGCCTAGCCGTACTGTAGTAGAGCACATCTAGCTCAGTGAGATTATTCTGCCTGAGCGTAGTGCCCGTCGAAACCAAATCGACAATGGCCTCTGACATGCCGGTAATCGGGCCAAGCTCTACTGAACCCGAAAGGGGCACAATTTCAACCGCTAGATCGATGGCTTGAAAATACTGCCTAGCGCTGTTGACAGACGTTGACGCGACCCGGCAATGAGGCGGTAAGTCCATGGCTGACAGATAGCCACTATCGTTAGCGACCGCGACCGAAAGCCGACAGCCGCCAAAGCCTAAATCGGCCAGGTGCGCCACCTTGGGTTGCTTTTCTCGGAGCACATCGTAGCCGACAATGCCGATCTGAGCTTGACCATATTCCACATATACCGGCACATCTTTAGCTCGCACCAGCAAGCCTCTCGCCTGCGCGCTGCTATCGACGATTTGCAGTTGCCGGTTATCTTTTGCTAACAAACCACTGAAGTCAAAACCCACTGCTTTAAAGAGTTCAATGCTGTCTTTGAGCAGTGAACCCTTAGGTAGAGCAACCGTAATCATAAAGGCAAGACTCCCGAACCCAAATAAAAAGAAACTGTTAAGTGTTACACGCAGAGCCTATACGTGAGCCAGATCACATCCAAAAGGTAGATATCTCCGTATATCTATATATGGAGTTCCTGAAACATGATTTCCTAAATCACTGCTCTGTGAAGCATTACCTACAGCGATGTTATCGACTACTTAAGCATCTGCTATCTAGTTAAGCAGCTATCTAGTTAAGCATCCCTGAGTTAAGCATTCATTATCCAGCGATTCGTTCTCCAAAAAAATATTCTCCAGATATCGCTGTCAGAAATTCTCTTGCAAGCAGTGCCGATTATGAATGTTAGAGCAGGCGAGATTTTGAAATCTCACGAAGGGAAATACTATCGAGTTTTAGAGGTCAGTGCGGGCGTTATTTCGCTCATTCGGGTCAACGGTCAAACTATTTTTGCCTGTCGCCCTGAATATGTGGCGCTCAACTTTTATATCCCGACTTCTGAAGCTGCTTAGATGTTCGCTTACCTGTGCGCACCTGTACGCTAGATGCTTCAGTTTGCAGGGCCAACGGCTTTGGCGGCGGCTTCTAGCGCGATCGCTACATGTGTCCAGTGCGTTCCCCCTTGGCAATACACCACATAGGGTTCACGCAGCGGCCCATCGGCAGATAGTTCCGACGTACTGCCATCAATAAACGATCCGCCTGCCATCACCAGCTGCGAATCGTATCCCGGCATCACCGCAGGCACTGGCGTTACATAAGATTCTATGGGTGAGTGTTGCTGCACCGCCTGACAAAAGGCCACCAGCTTTTCGGCTGATCCGAGCCTAATCGCCTGAATGACCTCCCTTTGCGGTGCTGACGACGGTGGATTAACCGCGTAACCTAAGTTCTCAAAAGCTTTTGCTAGCAGATAATTTCCCTTCATTGCCTCGGCTACCATCTGTGGCGCTAGAAACAGCCCCTGGAACATTAGCCGATTTTGATTGAGCGTGGCCCCGCCGCTGCTGCCGATGCCAGGTGCGGTCAACCGACAAACTGCTGCTTCTACTAAGTCAGCTTTTCCGGCTACGTAGCCACCCGTCGTGGCAATGGTGCCGCCAGGATTTTTTATCAGCGAACCCGCCATCAGATCAGCGCCTACAGCCGTCGGCTCCTGCGCTTCGGTGAATTCGCCGTAGCAATTGTCCACAAAGCAAACCGTGTTTGGGTTTTGTTGCTTCACTAAACGTATAATTTTGTTAATATTATGAATGCTAAGGCTAGAACGCCAGCTATAGCCGCAAGAGCGCTGAATTAAGACGAGCTTGGTTTTTTCGGTTACCGAAACGGCAATTTCATCGAAGTTCACTTCGCTAGCTTGCGTTAGCGGCACCTCTCGATAGGAAATCCCAAACTCCTTGAGAGAGCCTTGATGGCTTCCCCTGGTGCCAATCACTGCTTCTAGCGTGTCGTAGGGCGAACCTGCGACTGAGAGCATTTCATCTCCGGGTCTAAGTACCCCAAACAGCGCACAGGCGATGGCATGAGTTCCTGAGACAAACTGCACTCTAACCGCAGCGGCCTCAGCTTCTACAATCTGGGCAAACACCTTATCTAAGGTTTCTCTACCCAAATCATCATGGCCATAGCCTGACACGCTGGCAAAATGATGAGTACCTACCCGGTGGGCTCTGAATGCAGCTAAAACCTTGGCTAAATTCTTTTTGACTTGAGTGTCAATCTGATAAAAAGTCTGAAGGGATGATTGCTCTAGCGGCGCTGATGCGGTATTTAGATAATCTGGATAATCCATCTACTTTGTGTTCCAACAGGCTTATAAACTGAGTATTGGTTCAATTGCTTACCGACTGTTGAATAGGTTGTGAGCAGATTGAATCGAGTGCTACTGAGCGCTTGGTGAGCCTTGATGTTTTGCGCTGAGACTTTAAATGACTATTGCAAAATCGACTACTGATCGTCCCCTCAACTGGCCCATTATTTCGTTTATGGCAGCTATTCACGTTGGGGCATTGTTTGCGCTGCTACCGGCGAACTTTAGCTGGCAGGCGGTGGGTGTAGCTTTCATACTCTACTGGATTACGGGCTGTCTGGGCATCACCTTGGGCTGGCACCGGCTGATTGCCCATCGCAGCTTTCAGGTGCCGCAGTGGCTGGAGTATTTTTTCTTGTTCTGTGGTTCGCTTTCTTGCCAGAGTGGTGCAATTGAATGGATTGGGCTGCACCGCCATCATCATGCTTTTTCAGATCAAGAAAATGACCATCACAACTCAAACCGAGGGTTTTGGTGGAGCCATATGGGCTGGCTGCTGCACGATGTGCCCGCAAAAGCCGAGATTCGCCGGTTTACGCAAGATATCAATACCGATCCGGTCTATGTGCTGATCGATAAGTATTTTTTGGTGCTGCAAATTGCGTTGGGCGCACTGCTGTATGCGATGGGCGGTTGGTCGTTTGTGGTGTGGGGTATTTTTGTCCGTTTAGTGGTGGTGTATCACTTCACCTGGTTTGTCAATAGCGCTACTCACAAGTTTGGCTATCGGACTTATGAGTCGGGCGATCGCTCCACTAACTGCTGGTGGGTGGCGCTGTGCACCTTTGGCGAAGGCTGGCACAATAACCACCATACCTATCAGTATTCAGCTCGTCACGGCTTGGAGTGGTGGGAAATTGACGTCACCTGGATGATCATTCGATCGCTTCAATCGATTGGCTTAGCAGACAAGGTAAAGCTGGCCAAGCCACAGGCTGATAGCTAGCGTCTAAGCACTTAAGCTTCTACTCAAAAGCCGTGCTGTCATATTGATGGCGCGGCTTTTGTGATGTTTTTTGAGAAAGCCTGACGAGAGCTTTGAAGACCATTGAAGACCATTGAAGACCATTAAAAACTATTGAAGGCAATCCTATGGGCTGTGAAAAATGCGCTGGTGCGATCGCATCACATCCATTCCAATCAGCCCGCCTGCCACATCTTTGCCATTCGACATGCCCAAGGCAATATTTTCTGTCTGCTTGGCGTTGCGCACAAAGCGAGGCGACGCATTGATATAGACCGAAGCGCTCCGGCATCCGGTGATAAACCGGCGGCTCTCGGTATAGTCCGCCGTGACGATACTGTCGGCATGGCCGCTGCTGTGGGCATTTATCCAGCTAATGGCCGCTGCGCCGTCTTTGACCTGACGAAAAGCCACTACGCGCTTGAGGTAGGCCGCATTCCACTCCGAGTCAGCAACCGCTACTAACGAATGACTGACGCTGTGAGCGATCGCTGCATCGGCTTTGAGCACAAAGCCAACCTCCTGTAGACGGTTCCACAGCCGAATCAGTGAATTTTCGCTGTGCGACTCATGCACTAGCACTTTTTCGATGCGATTGACCGCATCCGGCGTCCCTGAGTGACTTTCGACAATCATGTGATAGACCTGATCTAAGCTGCCACTCGCCGACCAGTACAAGTAGCAGTTGCCCATGCAAGAAGCAATCACTGGCACAGTTGCTTGCTTCGCTATCTGCTGTACCAAGCTAGGCCGTCCGTGGGCAATCACCAAATCAATGCCTTGGCATTGATTGAGATCTAATCGTGAAACCTCTGTCGATTCGACCGGGAAAATCAGCGACTGGCTCAAGCCAATATCGTCTAGCGTGCCTTGCAAAATGCTGGCAATGATCTGATTGCTGCGACTGGCTTCACTGCCGCCTTTAAGCACGATTGCATTGCCGGTACGAATGCTGAGCGCCGCTGCGATCGCGCCCAAATCAGGAAACGCCTCATAAATAAAGCCCACTACTCCCACGGGGCGATCCTGACAAACGCCTTTTGCTCTCGGTTGGCAGCCTCGGTTGGCAAAAGATCCCATCGCGGCTAGTCGATTAAAAATGGCAGCAGTCGTCTGCACTCGCTCAGGCGTAAGCTTTAGCCAGTCAACCACTAGCTCAGGCACCGCCATATCGCGACTAATTTCTAAATCCAGGGTATTCGCTTCTAAAATGTCATCCTGGCGCTGAGAAATTGCCCGTCCCATCGCGGCGAGAGCCTCAGAGCACTGATCGACTGAATTAAGCTGCTCGCTCGCTCGCCGAGTAGCCGCAAGCGACCCGGTTAAATCAAATGAAGAATTGGCCATTAAGCTAGCGCTGCCGTAATACCCAAAACCTTACTACCAAAAGGAGCCCCAAAGCGACAATCGCCACCAACAGAAAGGCAGGCAGCGCAATTTGGGTCAGCCCAGCCCAAAGCAGCCCACCGCAAAAAAGGACGATGACAATCGAATTAAAGGTACTGGGCTTATCGACTGGGCTGCGGCCCACCGTCCACTGATGGCCATTCCATCGCCAGATCCGCTGCCGATGATAGGGCGTCGCGACTTTACCAATCGTGTCATGCTCTTCCCTGCGCTCAAAAATTTGCTCACAGTAATCGCAGCCCCAGGCTTCCGTCAGCGTAATCGGTATTAGTGTTCCCTGACGACAAGAGGGACAGGGATAAGTCTTTTCAAAATCTAACGGCTGATTTTCTTTAGAAGGCACGGGTAATCCCACCAGATAAATGACGGGTTCGCAGTGGTCACAGTCAGCAGATGCAGCTTTAGGGCTGACTCTATTCTCACTCTACTTTTACTTTAAAAGAACGTTTACTTTAAAAAAAAATTAAACGCCGATGCCTGCCAATGTCTAACGCACTAGCGCTTAGTTATCTATAGTTTTTTGGCTCAAAAGTAAACGCTTAAGAGCTGCAATAGACTATCAGAAAGCTACATCTAAAAAAGCGGGTGAAGAGATTCGAACTCTCGACTTCAACCTTGGCAAGGTTGCGCTCTACCACTGAGCTACACCCGCATTCTGCCAATCGACTTTTACTAGTTTCTCAAACAAATGAAAATTTGTCAACTGGTTTTGGCCTGTTTTTATTTGCCTTACCTTAAAGACATGGATATTAAAGGCATGAATGCTAGAGATTAACCGGCTATCTCTGGCGATTTGACCTCTGCTGAGCTGGCCTCTGCTAAGTTAGTCGATGACATGGGTAAAGCCATTGACTGATTGTTGCCCATGCCATTGCCTAGTGCTGCCGGTTTGCCATTGAGAATCTGTGGCATCAGACTAGCCATCTCTAGCGCGCTCATGGCATAGTCCCAGCCAAGATTGCTCTTGATGCCTGCGCGCTCTAGCGCCTGCTGCATAGAGTCAGTGGTCAGTACCCCAAACACTACCGGCACACCCGTCTGGAAGCTAGTAGCAGCAATGCCTTTAGCCACTTCAGCCGCCACAAAATCAAAGTGTGGCGTTTGGCCGCGAATCACCGCACCTAAGCAAATGATTGCGTGATAGCGGCCGCTCAAAGCGAGCTGTCTGGCCACCATCGGCACCTCAAAGCTACCTGTCACCCAGGCATAATCTACCTGTGTGCCGTCAGGATCGACCTCTACGCCGTGTCGTTTAAGGCAATCTTGAGCGCCCGCTAGCAGTTTATTGGTAACCAAGTCGTTAAACCGACCGATTACGAAGGCAAACTTCATGCTGCTGGCTTGAGTAAAATTGCCTTCAAAAACTGTCATAAGGTGCCGATAAGGAGTTAATAAGTAGATCGATTGAAAAAGATCGATTGAAAAGTGACTGCTGAGAATGTGAGCGCTAGGCTGCCCGCTAAGCGGCTAATCCGCTATGCAAACAGCCTGTTAAACGACCGGCCTATTAAACGACCAAATAGTTGAGGCTTCCTACGACTACGACCAATACGCCCCAGACAATAGAGCCTAGAAAAATGAGACGTTTAGACTGATCCCAATTGCCGGGAGAAGCGTAGGCTACCGGAACCCCTATGATCATCACAAAAGACCAAAGCACTAAAACAAACAGGACTAGCTGAAAAATAACAGACATGATCTTCGTACTCTCAAAACACTATTTAATCGAACTAATCGAACTTGATCCGCTAGACACTCCGAGACAAACACCGTAAATAACTAGCGGACAGATGGCAGATAACTATACTCAGACGGTACTCGGACAGTATTTAGACAGTTATTGCAGTTGCTATCACCGATGGCGATTATGAGGCAGCGTGACGGATACACTTAATATATTTAAGCTATCAAAAATTAGTGCCTTTTCTACCATCGCATTGTAAATAAACATCCTAATGCGTCTAAAATTTGCGTCATTCAATGGCTGACAATGGCTGATTTTGATTCGTCTATTGCCAAGGTGTCTGCTGCTAAGGCGTCGGTTGCTAGGGCGGTGATGTCTTCGCCTGTGCGGACTATCTTTCCGACAGCAACGGTTGATCAGGCTCAGCAAAGCCTGCTGCGGTACGGTCATACTGGCCTGTGTGTCGTCAATCCAGATCAGGTATTGGTGGGCATTATTTCCCGCCGAGATATTGACATTGCGATGCGTCATGGGCTTGGCCACAGCCCGGTTCAGAACTGTATGGGCGCGCAGATTAAAAGCATTAGCCCTGAAACCTCTATCTATGAAATTCAGCATCTTATGCTGACGTATGGCATTGGTAGATTGCCAGTGCTGGTAGATGGGCAACTGGTGGGCATTGTCACTCGCACCGATGTGCTC
>QBMP01000149.1:5776-10491 GCA_003242115.1 Phormidesmis priestleyi | reverse complement strand
ATTATCCACCTGCCGCCGAAAGGCTGTATCGGCAGCTTAAGTGCCATCTGCTGGATGCTTGGCCAGCGCTGATGCAGGTAGCTAGCGCAGCGGATGAAAAAGGCTGGGCGCTCTATGTTGTTGGCGGTGCGGTGCGCGATCTGTTGCTAGAGTTGCTAGATCTGACAGGTAAGCCTGAGTCGGCAACGGTGTCTGCTGTGCGATCGCTCACCGATATTGATCTGGTCGTTGATGCCGCTAATGGAGAGGCTAATCCAGGTGAAAACAAAGGTGCAGGCATGGCCTTAGCCGAAATCATTCAGGCTAGCTATCCGCAAGTGAGTGTGCAGGTTTATGGGCAATTTCAAACGGCTTCGCTAGTGTGGCCCTCACCTCATGCGGCAGGAGCAGAGCCGCTGCGGCTAGATATCGCAACCGCGCGCACCGAATTTTATCCTTACCCGGCGGCTAATCCTGAGGTCGAAATCAGCAGCATTCAGCAAGATCTGTATCGCCGTGACTTTACTATCAATGCGATGGCGATGCGAATAAATGGCAAACAACCGGGTCATCTGCTCGACTTTTTTGGCGGCTGGCTAGATTTGCAGCAGCGCCACATTAGGGTGCTTCATGCCAACAGCTTTATTGAAGATCCCACCCGCATTGTTCGGGCCGCGCGGTTCGCCACTCGGCTCAACTTCAGCTTAGAGGCTCAAACTGAGCGATTCGTCCGATCCGCCGTCAGCAGCGGTATCTATCAGCGGATGCGACTCAGCGAAGCCAAAACCCCCGCCTTGCAAGTGCGCCTCAAAGCAGAGCTAAAGTCCCTACTCAGCGCTGACCAGTGGGAAGCAGCGCTAGCGCAAGTGGCTGATCTTGGCGGATTGACTTGCTTGCACAGCGATTTGACGCTCACGCCAACGCTATGGCGGCAGCTCCGCCGCATGGGTCGATGGCTGGCCAAATTTGAGGCTAGGCTCACTATCGATCAGCCGCTCTGGTTAATGCGACTAGAGCTTCTCCTCGCTCAGCTCACGCCACCCGCTAGCCGAGAAGCTGCTATTCAGCTTGATCTGGCCAGCCCTAGCCTGCACCGGCTAAGTGACCTTCACCAGTGGGAGGCTGATCTCCATCAGCAGTTGCCCAAGGCCCACAAGCTTAGCCAACGCTACCGGCTGCTGCACCGCTATGCCTCCGCTGATCTGCTGTTGATGAGCGATCGCCACCCCTACACACTCGGCCCCCAGATTTGGCAATATATAGTACAGACCTCTCAGGTGCCAGCTTTGATCAACGGTGGTACGCTAAAGCAGCTCGGTTACCAGCCCGGACCGCAGTTTCGCAACATTCTTGCCACCCTGCATGAACGCACCTTAGACGGCGAACTTACCTCCCATCAAGCCGCAGAAAAATATGTTCTGGCTCACTATCCACTCAATAGTCAGCCTAACTAAAAGCCAGCTCAACTCAAAGTCAGCCTAACTAAAAGCCTCTCGATCAAAGCACAGCAACAAAACGGCTTTTATCTGGCTAATCCTTCACCTAATCGTCTCGCTTTATGTCTAGTTCACCCCTTTCTTCTAACAGCCGCAAACCGACCCGATCCCCCTCATCTCAGACCAGTCGTGCACCTCTGAGTCTCTCCCAGGCGCTGATTATTACCGCAGGACTAGCGGGCCTGATTGGCCTCGGCAGCGGAGCCGTGATTCGATTTTCGTTAGCGACCTCATCCAACACCCGCTTTCTAAACCCGCTGCAAACCTTTCCAGCGCTGCCAAATTGGGCTCCTGAGCTGCCGCAGGGCACTGCCGATGCGCACTACTTACCCGGTGGCGCAGAGTCAAATCATCCCGGAGAAATGGACAGCCGCTTTTCTCCAACCGATCCTTCCCCAACCGACACTTCTCCATCGAATACAGAGGCGGCTACAGACAGCCGTTCGATACCTGCTGGCGATACAGGTAATTTACCGAATGAAGCCTTTCCAACCCAAAGTGAAGCAGCCCCTGATGCCAGCTCATTTGATGCGTTCGCTGCTAGAGACAAAAGCAACAATCTTCTCCCCGCTGATCCGCACGAAACGCTGAAGAAAGGCCCTAGCATAGGCACCAACAGCCCTTACTCAGTAGACTCTACGCAAAAAAGCTCAGATGCGGCGAACCCAGGCGAAAATTCAAATGAAGGAGGCCCGGATCAAGCGGCCACAAGCGACGCTTATTCGCCAGACTACTCGGCACCAGATTACTCGACTCCAGACTACTCAGCTCCAGCCTATCCAGCGATCGCAGAGCCCAATTCCTCAGACGATACAGGCTACAGTGGCTACGAAAATAACGGCCAGTGGTAGCGATCGCTCAATTCTGGATTACTTTCCAAACATTCTCTAAGGGCGTTTATAATTGCTAGGGTGAGTGTATAAATTTTTATGAGTAACCCAATGCTGCAAGCCTTTTTTGTTGGACGGGCACTGGCAGCCGCTATCGGTGAAAGAGCTGAGCACCTAGTCAGCGACGGACTCAGTGAACTCGGCAAGTTCGACGCTGAACAACGCGAAAACTTACGTCAGTTTACTGAAGAAGTCATGGCCAGAGCTGACCTAGAGCGAACTGCGGCTGGCGCAAGTACAGCAACCCCCGCCGGTAATGCTAGCGGTTCATCTGTCAATTCGGCCAATTCGGTTGGGGTGGAAGACTTGCAGGCCACTATTGATAACTTGAGAGCCGAAATTGCTCAGGTAAGGGCCGCTATTCAGCAGCACCGTCAGTCTAGCTAAGGCCATCTGAAAGGCCAGCTAAGAGTCAAGCTAAGCCAGCTTGCTTAGCGCTAGAAGGATGAGCCGCAAGTATTTTGGTGAGTTTCTTGCTGAAGGTATTGATGCTACGAATAAGTGGCACAACTTTTAGACTGTTAGATTAAAGCTAGTGGAGCGCCAAGCCTAAGAATGAGGGTTAGCAATCTCTGAAAACCATATCTATCAAAGCTCTTGAAAGGGGATAATCCCTAAATTGAGTTTTGACGCTCCACTAGATTAGATCAAAGGTCATAGCGTTTGGCTGGCTACATCCTTTAAAAAATATTGGTTCTTTAAACACATTTTTAGCCTGGGAAATCTGAGTGTCTGCTGTTTCTAAAGAAAATGAATCCTTGCCTTTGCCGCCAGATTCTCAGCAAAATCTGGGTCTAGGTGTGCCGTCAGAAGTGCTGACGGCGGCTAGCACTTCTGAGCATGACTCTACTGGGCATGACTCTACTGGACATGAGTCTATTAGCAAAAACGGCACTGGTAGCCATCAAAATGGTTCTCATCCGCAAGCGCCGTCTCACCAAACCTTGATGGGGCATATAGAAGCAGAAGCAGAAGCTGAAACAGACCTCAAAGCAGAGCCATTATCAACATCCATCAGCTCGGCTCTCAATGGCGGTTCGGCCCCAGCTAGCAGCCTTTACAGTCAGCGTAAGCATCCTTCTCGCAAACGTTCTGCTCAATCTAGCAACTTAGCACCATCGTTAGGGTCACCGGCTGCACCGCCCGCTTCGGCCTCTATGCCACCGCCCGCTTCGGCCTCTATGCCATCGCCAGTCGCTGCTGTTAATCCACCGCCGTCATCCTATGGCGGCAGCACCTACAGCGACGGCGACTACCGCTGGAATCGAGGCCACTATTCTCGGCCTCAGCGATTTATTGATATTTGGTCGTTTGTACTCAAGCTGCTGGGCAAACGCTGGCTCTACAACAAAGCTTGGAGCTATGGCGGCTCGATTACCCCTGAAAAGAAAACGCAGCGCCGTCAAGAGATTGCGGCTTGGCTCAGAGAAACCTGCTTAAGCTTAGGGCCTACCTTCATCAAAATTGGCCAGCTTTTTTCTACTCGGGCCGATTTGTTTCCGATTGAGTATGTTACTGAGCTATCTAAGCTGCAAGATCGAGTCCCTGCCTTTGGCTTTGAGCAGGTCAAAAAAACGATTGAAGGCGACTTTGACCGCTCTTTAGAAACGCTGTACAAAAGTTTTGATTCGGTGCCGATTGCGGCTGCTAGCCTGGGTCAGGTGCATTGTGCGGAACTGCATTCTGGCGAGTCAGTCGTCGTTAAGGTGCAGAGGCCGGGGCTAGCTCGCCTGTTTGCGATTGATCTCTCTATTCTTAAAGGAATTGCTCAGTATTTTCAAGGTCATCCTGAGTGGGGCAAAGGCCGCGACTGGATGGGCATTTATGAAGAGTGCTGTCGGCTGCTGTGGCTAGAGATTGACTTTCTGAATGAAGGTCGCAATGGCGACAAGTTTCGGCGCAACTTTCGTGGCGTCGATTGGGTGAAGGTGCCTCGCATCTATTGGCGCTATACTTCTCCGCGCGTGCTGACGATGGAGTACATGCCGGGGATAAAAATCAGCCATTATGAAGCGCTCGAATCAGCCGGATTAGATCGCAAGCGGCTAGCTCGACTAGGGGCTGAGGCTTATTTGCGTCAGCTTTTGAGCGATGGCTTTTTTCATGCCGATCCGCATCCGGGAAATATTGCAGTAAATCCGCCCGATGGCGCGCTGATTTTCTATGATTTTGGGATGATGGGCCAAATTCAGCCGCTGACGCGATCGCGGCTGATGGATACCTTTGTCGGCATTGCTCAGCGCGATGCTGGGCAGGTGATGACGGCGCTGGTTGCTCTGGGAGCGCTGGCTGAAATTGAGGATATGGGGCCGGTACGTCGCTCTATTCAGTATATCCTTGATAACTTAAT
>QBMP01000149.1:0-5751 GCA_003242115.1 Phormidesmis priestleyi | reverse complement strand
AGCCGTTTGAGGAGCAGTCAGTCGCGTCGATTAGCGATGACCTCTATGCGGTAGCTTACGATCAGCCTTTTCGGTTTCCGGCAACGTTTACTTTTGTGATGCGAGCTTTTTCTACCCTAGAAGGTGTAGGTAAAGGGCTCGATCCTGAGTTTAACTTTATGGAAGCAGCTAAACCTTATGCAACGGAGCTTATGACAAACGGCGGTGCGGGTGAGCCAAATGGCCTTTTAAGTGAACTTAGTCGCCAAGCGGCGCAGGTGGGCAGCTCTGCTCTGGGCCTGCCTCGGCGGATTGAAGATACGCTGGATCGCCTAGATAGGGGTGACATTCGGGTGCGGGTGCGTTCAATTGAGAGCGATCGCCTCCTCCGTCGTAGCAGTAATCTATCGCTAGCCAACAGCTACACCCTTCTGGTGGGTACCTTTACCCTATCGGCGACGCTGCTGCTCATTTTTGAATTTGTCTGGCCTGCTGTGGTGATGGGATTCGCGGCGGCGGTGGCAGGTATTGCCTTAATTCGTCTGCTGATGCGCATTTCCAAAGCGGACAAAATGCCCTAAAAATCGCCTAGTGGATGCCTTCCCATCGATCCTTTGCTTTAATCAATGGTTGATTAGCGCCTAGACTGAGTGTACAGAACTGAGCAGATGTGCTGGCGCTGTACAGCGAACTTATGCTTAATAAAACGCTTGATAAAACGCTTGATAAAATCATGAGCGATCAGCTACCGGGGTTAACGTTTGCGGGTCTGAGTGATGTCGGGCTGCATCGTTCTGCCAATCAAGATAGCTACTATCTATCACCAGCGGGTGATTTGTTCATTGTCGCCGATGGGATGGGCGGTCATGCGGGCGGTCAAGAAGCGAGTCAGTTAGCGACTGATACCATTCGTAGCCATATCACAGCTCATACGAAAAGCATTATTCCCACTTTGGAACTTTTAGAAAGCTCTATTTTGGCGGCGAATACGGCAGTTTTAGCCGACCAAAGACAGCATCCTGATCGCGCCGATATGGGCACGACTGTGGTCGTTGTGCTGTTGCGAGAGGGGCAATTTTGGGTTGCTCATGTCGGCGATTCGCGACTGTATCAGCTTAGAGAAAGCAGCTTTGTTCAGCTCACGCAAGATCATACCTGGGTGGCGCAAGCTCAGCAGCAAGGCAGCTTAAGCGCTGATCAAATACAGCAGCATCCGTGGCGACATGTGCTGAGCCGGTGTGTGGGCCGAGAAGATCTGGTGGCAGTAGACACTCAGCTGCTCAAAATAGAGTCGGGCGATCGCCTCCTACTCTGTAGTGACGGACTCACCGAAGAACTTGCTGACGATGCGATTGCCGCCTGTCTGCAATCGGCGGCGACCTGCGAAAGCGCCGTAGTGAGCTTAATTGCAGCAGCCAAAGCCCAAGGCGGGCGAGATAATATCACCGCGATCGCGCTGGCATTTGCTCAATAAACTTTGCTCAATAAACCTTTCTATGTGCCTTTTTATAGCAACCCTGAACTTAGCCTACCTTTAACCCATCATTAGAATCCATACAGCGGTTTAAGTCATTCCTTAAACCTTATGTTTTAAAGAAATGATACTGTTGAGAGACCTCATCCCGGCAGTTTATTTGGTGTGATTTGATGTTTAAGCGCGCGCTCATCTGTACTGATTTTTCTGATAGTCTTCAACGCTTGGCCAATTTTGTGCCCGAATTAGCCAAAGGCGGGCTAGAGCATATTGTGTTTTTTCACAGTGTGCCGCTGATGACCTCGCGTGAAATTCCCTGCGCAGATGAAGATAAGATCAACGCCGCCCGCCAACTGCTGGCAGCAGCTGAAGCATCTGTTCCGGTTGGGGTAACGGTAGAAATTGACATTGCCTCTGGGCGCGGCAATGAAAACATTATCAGAGCCGTCAAAAAGCATCAGCCTGACGTCATTTTTTCAGGCATGGCTACGCGCTCCGCGCTCAACGAGCGGGTATTTGGCAGCACTACGATGGACATTGTGGACAAAGTGGATGTGCCGATGCTGGTGCTGCGCCCGCAGCTGATGGCAACCTACCGCGAGGGTGAACTGGCGCAGCGCTGCCAGCATATGTTTGACTATTTGCTAGTGCCCTACGATGGCAGCGATAGCGCTAAGAAAATATTGGCTGATATCAAAGCAAAGCTTCAGGCAGATCCAGATTGTGCGCTAGCGACTTGTCTGCTTTGCTGGGTCATAGATGACGGCTCTCGATTTACGACGAATACGCCTGAAGCGGCTCAAAAAGCATTAGACCAGGCAAAAGCTGAGATTGAAGGCTTAGGCACAGAGATCAAAACCGAGGTGCTGACAGAAATCCGCACCGGCAACCCGCTGGAGGAAGTGCTGAGATCGGGAGAAACGCACGATATCAGTGCGATCGCAATCTGCCCCGGCAAAAACAGCGGCTTGTTTAAGCTGACAGTGCCTAGCTTTACCAGTGCGCTGCTAAGAGCTTCCTGGCACCCTGTAATCCACTTCCCTCGCCAAAAATAAAAAATAACCGCTAAAAACACCAGCTAGATACAGCGGCCCAAAAAAAGCCACGCCACAGTCGCCAGCTAAAATCCTACAGAATCATCTATACCCGGCCTTGAATCTGTATGAATAGTTTCAAGGTTCATCAAAATCCTGGGCTTGAGCCGATTTTCTAATTCTTGTTTGAGCAGCGCTTTACTTGTTTGAGCGCTGCCAATGGACGGAAAATTACGGGCCATAGTAACCCATTCCTGAAAAAGATTTCGCTGGCTTGCCGCCACGTTAAGCGATTGGATATAGAGGCAATCATGGGGGGATTCTTTTGCAAAAAACAAAATACGATACTGCTGGGCTTCTGCCAAGGTCCACAGGATTTGCTGCGAACTAGCTTCTTTAAGATCCAAATAGCAAGGCAGCCAGCGCGGCCCTTCTAGCTTCTGGTAAAAGGCGGTTAGCCAAAGTACCATTGGGTGAGGAGCCATCGTACACATAAAATTGTTGTAGCGCGTATTGCCCCTGCGTTTGCGGATTTCATCGGTTGGCATCATCGCCCACAGCGTTGGCTGCTGCCGATCTGCTTGCAGCAGCAGCCGAGGAAAAACGATTTGAGCAATCGGCATGGTTGATGGCCACTGCTGCCGTAAGTAAAAGTCATCTTCAGCCGCTGCCGCCCTGTCTGGAGCGGATTCCAAAGCGGCTTCTTCGCACTGCGGCGCTAATGGCGGCTTTGAAAGAGGCACCTTCGAGAGCGGCTCTAAAGCACGTCTATCAGCAATCCCCTCCTCGCAGGGCGAATCTGAGGGATCTGCGGGCGAATCTAAGAGCGGCTCTAAGGAGGCTGCCGAAGGTTCAACCTCAGCTTTTAGCCCCTTTTTAGCCCCCTGCTCGCTGACGTTATGACCGTCTTTGGCTGAGGACACATGAGCGCTGTTTTGAGGGTTTGGTCGCGTCGAGAGCTTGGTGTTAATCCGCTGCGAAATTTCAAAACTGGAGCCGTAGCGGTCTTCTAAAGGTGAAATTGCTTCTATTATCTGCTCAATTGTGCTAGGTCTGTGCTCTCGCTGCTTAGCCAGACAGGCCATGACAATTTCTTCTAAGGCTTTGGGCACTTTCACTTCTGGCCCAAATTCAGCAAATGGCTTGGGCACCGCTAGTCGATGAACTTTGTACCAGCTTCCAAAGGTATTATTAGCGGGTTTTACAGGTAGCCTGCCAGAGAGCATTTGATACATCATCACGCCCAGGCTGTAAATGTCTGAGCGATTGTCCAAATCGCGCCCTTCCATTTGTTCAGGCGAAGCGTAAGCCAGCGTGCCCATGAAGGTGGCGGTTTGTTCGCTGCCTGCCTGCATCAGTTTAGCAATGCCAAAGTCTAAAATTTTGACCAGCTCCCCAATTGAGGGATCTGCGATCACCAAAATGTTGCTGGGTTTGATATCTCGATGGATAATCGGCACCCGTTCCCCTTCGAGCAAAATGCCGTAGTGCGCCGTTCTCAGTCCTAGTAAAATTTGCCGAACTAGGCTCAAAAACCTGGGCACTGGTAAGGGCCGCTTTTGTACTAGGCAGCCAATATTCTCGCCTTTGAGATATTCCATGACATAGAAGGGCACGTCTTCTTCCACCCCGTAGTCGGTTACGCGGACGACGTGCATACTTTTCTGGCCAAGCTGAGCGCAGGTCATGGCTTCGCGAAAGAAACGCGATCGCATGTCTTCATTCAGCAGCGTTTGCGATAAAAACTTAACCGCTACGGGTACTCCGCCTAGCAGCGAATCTCCAGCCAGATAGACTTTTCCCATAGAGCCCCGACCAACGGACTCTATCAGCTCATACCGATTAGCAATTCTACGACCGATATTAGGATCTGGCACAAAAAGTGGGTAGGCAAATAATGGATAAAGCGATCAGCGGTGGGGCAATTGGGGCAGTTAGAACAAGCCTCTCGGTGTTATGGGCGCTCTGGCTTCATTGGCGCACTAGCTCAGCTTCAATCGTGCTCGTTAGATAGTGCCCTGCCATCACGCCGCCCGAAAAGTGATAGCGATCAGCGCCGATTTGACGCAGGGTTTCAAAGCCGGTACGGCGCTGTTTGTCATTCACGCCCCAATAGCGCTGCACAATTGATTCCGGGGCAATCCAGCCTTCGCCCTCGACTTGCCCTAGCAAGCTATGCTGCACGACAAAGGTATATTGCCGCTCTTGGGTGGTCATTCGGCCTCGCGACTGAATCACAATATCATCGGCTCCTTCTGCTTCAGGAAACGTGAGCTTGGTGGCCATGACAAAGCAATTGTCTTGTTTCCAAGCCACTAACAGCTTGCCTTTGACTACAGCGGGCAGAGCATCTCGCGTCAGCCAGGTACCCTGTAGTGTCCATCGACCTGACTCTAGTAAAAAGCTGTGAGACACAGCGCCATCCTTATATGAGCAGTACTCTAGAGTGCCCATTCCGAAATCTATAGCGTTAAGGCATCCAGATTTCGCCTAGTAGGCAAGGTCTAGTCGCGCCAGTGACGCTGGGCAAATTGCTGGGAATGCGGTGCCACCGCCAATAGGCCAGCATGGCAAAGGCTATTGCTTCTTTATAGTCAGCGTTGAGCTGCCTTTGGTCAGTCGGGCACACGTTGGCGCTAGGGAGCCTTTGCTGAAGCCGCTGCATAAAGTATTGGTTGTGGCTACCGCCGCCGCCGATGAGCACTTCGCTGGGTACCTGGGGTAAAAACTGACGGTAGCTAAGTTCAATCGTGGCGGCGGTAAAATCGGTCAAAGTCGCGAGCAGGTCGGCGTCGCTGAGGCTGTGTGTCTGAGCCTCTTGCCAGCAGCGCTCGGCGTAACTCGCGCCAAACAGCTCGCGGCCAGTCGATTTTGGTGGTGCTGCTTGGAAAAAAGGATGCTGTAGCCAATGCTCGATTAATCCTTGATGCGGTGTGCCTTGCGCGGCCCATTGGCCGCTGTGGTCGTAGGTTTTTTGACCGTCAGAAAGCTGGCTGACGGCCCAATCTATTAGGGCGTTACCGGGGCCAGTGTCCCAGCCTTTGATGCCTTCAGGGGGTGCGAGATGATCGCCAGGATCTTTTGGCCAGGGTGGGAGATAGGTAACATTGCCAATACCGCCAACGTTTTGAACAGCCAGATCGCGATCGCGCTGACTAAGCAAGCAGGCGTCAATCATCGGGACTAGGGGCGCACCTTGTCCGCCCAGGCTTGCCGGGTGACAACAGGGCTACATCACCTGTTTCATAAGGGATAGGGCCACAA
>QBMP01000148.1 GCA_003242115.1 Phormidesmis priestleyi | reverse complement strand
GAACGCTCACAGGCAGTGCCCAGAAGGCATTTGGCGCTATTTTGAATGATTGAGAACTATTGCGAACCCACTTAACGTTCTCATTTTCATCCGGCAATAAAGCACTTTGCAAGGAGATTTATGAGATTTTTTGATGGGGGTATAGCCAGAGGTAGGGTTTACGCACTTGTGCTATCCATCCGCCTGGGAAAGGATCGCTTAAGCTGCCATGAGGAGCATTGAGCATTGCCATCAGCTTGTCTATATGCTGGAAGCTGGGTGGTTGAGACATAGCCTGCTGTAGGAGCTGACGGATGACTCGCCGCTGTAGGGCGAGGGGCTGGGCTTGAATGGCTGAGCTGTCGAGTGACCAAGCCATAGAGGCCATAGAAGGCATAGAAGACACAGTGATAGTGATTAGATGATGCGGTTTTGAAGTCACAGTTTGAGTAAAAATAGCGCTAGCCTGCGCTTCTAAATAATCGGTGTCCGCAGCGGTGATCTCGGCAGTTTGGGCTAGGGCCTTTTCTACTTGAGGGTTAAAGTGCTCACGTAAATACGGCAGCAGCTCTTGGCGAATGCGATTGCGACGAAAGCGCAAATCCTGGTTGCTGCTGTCTTGCCAAACTCGAATAGATTGCTGCTGGCAAACTTGTTCGGTTTCTGAGCGCGCAAATGTCAGCAGGGGTCGAACTAACGTAATGCAAGGGTCAGAGCCGTCAATCGAGCGCTGCCACGACAGGGTGCCAATACCGTCAAGGCCGGTTCCGCGAATTAGATTGTAGAGAACGGTTTCGGCGCGATCGCTCGCCGTATGCCCGGTTACCACATAGGGATAGCCCTGCTCTCTGGCAACGTTAGCAAAAGTTTCGTAGCGCCATTTTCTAGCGGCGGCTTCACTGGTTAAGGCGGTACTCGCTACGGCCAAATGCACCGGCACCTGCCAAGCCTCACTCAGGTTCAAAACATAGGCAGCGTTATCCCCAGAATCTTCTCGCCAGCGGTGATCGCAGTGAATGATGGCCAAAGACCACTGCCACTGCGGCTGCATATCTATGAGCAAGCGAGCCAAGCACAGCGAATCCTGCCCGCCTGAAACCGCTATTAGGATTCGACTATTTGGCGGCAGTAAATCTCGCTGACGGAGCAGAGTATGCAGTTTAGCGTGGGCCAGTGACCAGGCCATATTGGAGGCCATAGTGGGGCCACGGTAGTTTGAGGATGGTTTGAGGGTGGTGTGAGGATAGTTTGCAACCCCACTGAGAAGAGCTAGTCGCGAGTACTATCTTCTTTGATATCCGTTTTGATATCCGCAGTGGTTTCTTTGATTTGCTCAGTCGCCTCGTTTATTCTCCGCTTAGCCCGCTCTAACCAGCTATCAGGATCGTGAGTGGTTGCAGTGGTTGCAGTAGTTTCGCTCACGCTGTCTATTGGGTGTGGATTATCTGTTTGGTCTGGATTATCAATCAAGCTTGAGCGAATACCAACGACATCCTCTTGCATACTCGTGCGAACGCCATCATCTGGGCTAGCGGCTGACTGCAAACTATCTTCTAAATCTGAGTCTAGATCCGAGCTGAGGTCTAGCTCCATAGCGCCATCATCAGCATCCGTTGGCTGCGCCCACAGATCGGGGGTAGCAGCGCTAGCGCTGGACAAGGCAGCACCGCCGATTGCAGCCGCGCCGCCGTCGCCAATGTGACTGGACTGATCAAAAGGAATGCTGGGGGGGATGTCAGGTAGACCTGTCGATAGCGGCTCTTCGTACGAGTCATTGCTTAAGCTGGGCATAAGTTCGCTGCTCGCTGCGTCACTATTCACCGAGTCGTATTCAGTACCTGGATTGAGGTTGCTGTGAATTTCATCACTTTCATCACTTTCATCACTGCCAACCGCCGCCAAACCAGCCGTGCTAGTACCGTCTGTATTCGTGAGGTAGTCTGTTTCTTCTTCGGTGCTGCGCTTGCCTGCGGCCCAGAGCAACAGGCCCAACCCTGCTAACGGAAGTAGCAGCCACCACCAACGGCCTTTGTCAGTCAGTGAATTTGTCGCATCGCTGGCCCCAGGATCGCTCGCGACTGCGGGCACATTACCGTCAGCCACATTACCCGAGACCTCATCGGTAGAGTTGCCTGCACCATTCTCAGGCGGATTGCTGGGAGCATTACCCGTAGCAGTATCTGCGCCTACAGCGGCACTACCAGCGGTTCCGGCGGAATTATTCGCAGCGGCAGCAATCACCCCATCCCCGGTCAGATTGGCACCGTTGAGGGCAGCTTGCCCAGGGGTGCCGGTCGCGTAGCCCAAAAACGCTTGGACACTCTGAGAAGCGCCGCCTATATAGACGAATGAATAGGGCTGAGAAAACGGATAGCGTGGGTCTGTCGGCAGCGTCTGGTGGAGCGCGATCGCCTTCAGATCACCTTGACCTTCAACTTCACCGACGAGGGCGTAGCTAATCCCATCTTTTCCCAGTGCCTTCACCAAGGCTTCAGTAGATTCTTCCGGTAGCTGAGTAGCATTGTCACTGGTTTTAAAAGGCGCTGTTTTGAAGACGGGATAAGGCTGTAGCGATTGTCGCGTTTCGCTAGTCGCGGCCCTGTCAATCACTCGAATAGGCCCAGCAGCACCGCCGACTTTAGACCAATCTTTAATTTCGCCTCGGAAAATCTGGGCAAATTGGCTGCCGGTCAGACTTTTGTTAAAAGGATTGGCTTTACCGACCACAATCGCAATCTTTTCACGACGTACTGGCACAGCGATCAGCCCTTTGGCTTTTTCTGCATCGGTTAGCGGTCGGCTGATGGCCGCGAGATCAGCGTTGTCATTGAGGACGTCTTGCAGGGCGGCGTCAACGCTTTTGGTTTGGATAGCTACTTTGCTGCCAGCATAGGTGCCTTCAAATCCTTTTTGCAGCAGAGAGCTGATGGTGTTCATATTGTCAGAACTGCTGCTGATTCGGATTTGGGTGTCTTTGGGCACTGAGTCAGGGACTGAAAAGCTAGGGGCGACTTGAGCGATCGCTGCAACCTTTACAACATCTGTCGCAACCGCAAGATCAACCGCCTTGGCGGCAGCGGGAAAACTGCGCAACTGAGCGGGCACAGAGGCCATCAGAACTGCGATGGTAATAGCTGAAGCCGTTTTGCGATTAACCATGATTTAATTGACACCTCGTCAAATTAAGCAAACTAAGCAGGATTTTAGAGTAAGGATTTAGGAAAGGATTGAGACAACTGCACGCCATCACACGGTAAGGCAGCGTCCGCCCATTGTTGAGCGAGTTTATCTTTTCTTTTTTATCTTTGATTTAATAAACCTGGCTCTCAAACGCTTTAAAGGCAGCAAATGCGGACAACCGCTGCTACGCTTTCCAAAATAAACAAGCCTGTACCCTTTGGATATAAATATCTGTATCGATGTCTCCATAACCCATGTTCAAATACCCATGTCTAGATACCAATGTCCTATGGCCAACGTCCGTACAAAGTAACCACGCCGTGTATCAATAAAGCTTGATAAGTCGGATACATTTTACCTCGCGCTATTTTCCACAGAGCAATAGTGTTCTAAGATGGCCGAGACTCGTGGCTCGGTTCTGCTTGTCCATGATTCTTGACGCTGGATGTTCCACGCTGATGTTTGATGTTGATTCGACGCCGATTCGATTCTGAGGGTGACGGCCAATGGTTTCAGATTTATCATCTCCACAAAATCAAAATCATCCAGATCAAAATGGTCAACCGCCGAATGGGATTGACTTCGATAACTTCATTTTAGAAATAGAGCCCGACCCTTTAGAAGGTAACGAAGACGCCGTTCAGACGAAGCCAGAGAGCAATCCAAATTTACAGGTGCAATTTAAAAGTGAGCGCGGTCGGCTGCTGCTGCTACTGCCACCGGCCCCCGAAAAAAGCCGCAATCCGGTGCACTGGGAAGATCTGCGCCAGCAGCTGAAGCGACGCTTGAGCGGCACAGAAAGATTTCTTCAGCCCCATACGCCGGTTCATTTGATTGCGCGCGATCGCCTCCTCGACAGCCAACAGGTACAAGAAATAGATGCCCTGCTCAGCGAAGCTCAACTGCCCCTAAAACGAATCTACACCAGCCGCCGCCAGAGCGCCGTGGCAGCAGCCACGGCTGGATACTCTGTAGAGCAGCAGACTACATTGGGTCATCTTGGCCAGGGCCAAGAAGCCTCTCAGCAGGCGATGGATGAGCCTTTATATCTGCAAACGACATTGCGATCAGGCGTTGAAGTTAGGCACAGAGGCACTGTCATTGTGCTAGGCGATGTCAATCCGGGTAGCTCAGTGGTAGCTGAAGGCGATATTTTTATTTGGGGCAGGCTGCGCGGCGTCGTCCATGCGGGCGCGGCAGGCAACCCCCAATGTCGTATCATGGCGCTGCACATGCAGCCCACCCAGCTGCGAATTGCCGATCAAGTGGCCCGCTCGCCAGAAGATCCCCCCGCGCAGTACCAGCCTGAGGTAGCCTATATTGGCCCTGACGGTATTCGCATTGCGATCGCTGCCGACTTTGCCCTAGCCGATTTGACTACCCCAGAAACCACATGAGCCGCATTATCGTGATGACCTCCGGCAAGGGAGGCGTGGGTAAAACCACCTGCACCGCCAATTTAGGCATGGCCTTAGCCAAAGCCGGACAGCGCGTCGCTGTTGTCGATGCTGATTTTGGCCTGCGCAACTTAGACTTGCTGCTAGGTCTTGAAAATCGGATTGTTTATACCGCTTTAGACGTTTTGGCCGGTGAGTGCCGCCTCGATCAGGCCCTCGTCAAAGACAAAAGGCAGCCCAACTTAGCGCTGCTGCCCGCCGCTCAAAATCGCTCCAAAGAAGCCATCAAACCCGAGCAGATGAAGCGACTGATCAAAGCCCTGACAAAGGTGTATAACTTTATTTTAATTGACAGTCCGGCGGGCATTGAAATGGGATTTCGCAACTCGATTGCCGCCGCTCGTGAAGCGATTATTGTCACCACCCCCGAAATTTCGGCAGTGCGAGATGCCGATAGAGTCATTGGGCTATTAGAAGCCAACGATATCAAAGCCGTCCGGCTCGTAATTAATCGGCTCAGGCCCGCAATGGTCGCAGCCGAGCAGATGATGTCAGTCAAAGACGTCCAAGGCATTTTGTCAATTCCTTTATTGGGCGTGATTCCGGATGACGAGCAGGTAATCGTCTCAACCAACAAAGGAGAGCCGCTAGTGCTAGATGAGCACCTATCGCCAGCAGGCACCGCCTTTATTAACGTGTCTCAGCGATTGCAGGGCGAAAAGGTACCACTCATGGATTTGAGCATTCAAAAAGAAAGCTTTTTTACCCGACTCAAGCGGCTGTTTGGAGCGTAAGCATCTTAATCTTTTGGAAAACTAGACTGGCCAAACCACCTAACGGCAAACTAGGCTGAGCCCTCAAATAGCGACATCACGGTGACTAACCCTATGGCAATTCCTATCATCAGCGACCTCCTTGAGCGGCTTTTCGGATCGAGTGAAGATCCTCACAGCCGCGATGACGTCAAACGGCGGCTACAAATTGTGCTTGCCCACGACCGTTTGGCGCTCGATCCGCAAACGATGGAAATGATGCGTCAAGAGATTATTGCGGTTGTCTCTCGCTATGTAGAAGTTGACTTTGACTCGCTAGAGTTTTCACTAGCCACCAATCAGCGAGTAACCGCGCTAACAGCCAACTTGCCCATTAAGCGAATTCGCCCCTTGGGCCGAGGCCCCGATCAGCCAATCCATGCGGATGATGAGGTTAAGCGGATTGAGCTAGCTTCGCCGACAGAAGCGTCTGCTTTAGATGCAAAGGAAGCCGAAGCCGCCCTGAGAAAATTTGAAGAGAACTGTCGGGATGAGCCTGAACTCATCCATTCCCCCTTAGATATTGACCGCTCTGATCTGCCTGATCTGATTGATGGCGCTGGTGATGCACTTCATCCACCGGAGGAGATTGAAGCATCTGAAAAAGAAAGCAATCTGCTCGATCAAGCTGAGCGCATCCATAGCGATGAGCCACCGTTTAGAAAAGATGGATCGGACAGTGATGCGCTCAATGTTCCAGATATGTCAATTCCAGACGCTACGGCCAAAGCAACAAGCCGACCTAAGAGAAATTCAAAATAGTGTCCGTAGCCAAAGCAATGTCCGTAGTAAAGCAGTCTCCGTAGTAAAGCAGTGTCCGCAACAGAAGTAATTGGGATTGATCTCGGTGGCACGGCAATTAAGCTAGGCCGCTTTGATCGGAGCGGTCAATGCTTGCACTCAATGTCTGTGCCCACGCCGCAGCCTCAGTATCCTGAAGCGGTTTTGCCGGTTTTGAGCCAAGCTATTGCGCAGCTCGATCCCACTTTTCAAGCTCTGGCAATTGGCATCGGCACGCCTGGGCCTGCGGATATTACGGGCCGGATTGCTCGGATTGCCATCAACCTTCCGGATTGGACGGATGTGGCGATCGCTGATTGGCTAGAACCTCACGTCAATCGACCGATTGTGGTAGCCAATGACGCTAACTGCGCAGGGGTTGGGGAAGCTTGGCTGGGCGCAGGTAAGCCTTTTAAAAATATGATTATGCTGACGTTGGGCACAGGCTGCGGCGGCTCTATTATTTTGGGCGGTGAGCTATTTGTCGGTCACGATGGGGCAGCAGGTGAACTGGGTTTAGTGACGCTGAATCCAGAAGGGCCTGAGTGCCACAGCGGTAATCGTGGATCATTAGAGCAATACGTTTCTATCGGCGCGATTCGACGGCGCTTTGGCATGGAGCCGGAGACAATGGCTCAATTAGCTGAGCGTGGCGATTTAGAAGCGATCGCTCACTGGCAAGCCTACGGACGCACGCTAGGCGCGGGGCTTACTAGCGCCATCTATATTCTCACGCCCGAAGTGGTCATTTTAGGCGGCGGTATCAGCGCTAGCGCCCATTTATTTATCCCCGCCGTTCTCAGTGAAGTGCAGCAGCGAGTGCACCCTAGCTCTCGCAAAAACCTACAGATTGTCAAAGCGGCCCTTGGCAATCAAGCGGGCATGGTAGGAGCCGCCAAACTAGCTTGGCAGAAAATTGCTAGCAAATAAACCGTTCGCGCTTGTCTTTGGAGATACAGCAATTTGTCAAGACATCGCTTATACTTTTGTTAACGATCATTAAGTAAGGTAATCAGAAGCTGTCATGGATAGTCAGGTACAAAGCGAAAACTCTAGTGTAGAAAATACCCTGCAAAGCAAAATCTTTGGGGTGAATCCAACGCAATACTATCGCCCTGAGCCTCGTCTAGGCTTTACTCCTTATGCTGAGCTATGGAATGGTCGTTTAGCAATGGTCGGCGTTATCGTTGCCCTCGCCTTTGAATTGCTGTCTAAATATGCCTTCTAAGTCAGTTTGTTATAGAGCTTCTTTCTGAGAGCCCTCAAAAATGATCAGGCGCTTACCTGATACGTTCACCTAGTAACAGAGCGCCATTTCAGCCCATAGTTTTGCTAAGTTGCCTGAACTATCCAGTGCATCACGGCAAACCGTGGGCTTTGCCGTGATGTTTTATAACATTGCTGAGCTTGACCACTCGCTTCAGCATGATTACTTTACAATTTACTCGATTTGTAAATTTTTGTACGCTTTAAAAGAGGAACCGCCCAAATCCGAAGATTTGAGCGGAGTGTGGTGTGAGGAGTGAACGGAAACTTGCGTCTCCGCTTCTTTCAATTGTAAAAGACTCTTCGTAATTTGCCACGCCTTTAGCGCGATATCGCCGACAACTCTTAAGATTTTTCTACGGTTTAACCGTAAATTCCCCAGTTGCCCTTGTCTTTAGAAATACAGCTATCTGCTGATACTGATCTGCTTATTTCCCCATGCCTAACTGCTGAGCCTTTTGATAGACTTTGCCTTCTGTCAGCAAAGAAGGAGCGATCACAATTTCAACCTGCTGCATTTCTTTGATGTCTTTTGCGCCCAGAGTGCCCATGCTGGTTTTGAGTGCGCCCAACAGATTGTGAGTGCCATCGTCTAGCTGAGCTGGCCCCCGCAAAATTTGCTCTAGCGTGCCAGTGGTACCTACTTGGATACGGGTTCCTCTGGGCAGCACGGGGCTAGGGGTAGCCATCCCCCAGTGAAATCCACGACCTGGGGCTTCTTTCGCTCTAGCAAATGGCGAGCCGATCATGACACCATCTGCCCCGGCAGCAATGCACTTACAAATATCGCCACCTGTGATCAAGCCGCCGTCGGCAATGATCGGGATGTAGGTGCCGGATTCTTTTTGAAAGTCGTCTCTGGCGGCGGCGCAGTCGGCTACGGCGGTAGCCTGCGGAACCCCTACGCCTAGTACTCCACGAGAGGTACAGGCCGCCCCTGGGCCAATGCCCACCAGCACACCGGCTGCGCCTGCTTTCATCAGCTGGAGGGTGACCTCATAGGTAACGCAGTTTCCCAGCAGCACCGGCACCGGCATCTCCTGGCAAAACTGGGCGAGATCGAGCGGAGTAATTGAAGCTGGTGAAAGATGGTCGGTGGAAACGACAGTAGCCTGTATGAAGATCAAGTCAGCACCGGCTTCGGCAACTATTTGGCCAAATTTTACGGCCCCGGCTGGGGTTAGGCTAACGGCCGCGATCGCCCCTTTGGCCTTAATTTCACCGATGCGCTTGATAATCAGCTCTGGCAAAATTGGCTGAGCGTACAGCTCTTGCATTAGCGTCACAAACTCGTTTTTGCCGACCGAGGCAATCCGATCTAACACCGGGTTTGGGTCTTCATAGCGCGTTTGAATACCTTCTAAATTAAGCACGCCAAGCGCCCCTAAGGCCGAGAGTTCGACCGCCATTGTGACATCGACAACCCCATCCATCGCACTGGCGATAATCGGGATTTCTCGGGTGATGCCGCCTATTTGCCAGTGAGTATCTGCAATTTGTGGATCTAGCGTTCTCGATCCGGGCACCAAGGCAATTTCATCGATTCCGTAAGCGCGTCTGGCAGTTTTGCCACGACCAATTTGAATGTCCACGTCCGTATTTATTCCCAAGGAAGCATCTAGCTAGCCTAGCAAAGAAAGAAATCGAATGCGTATTCGGTTTTGAAGCTATTGGTAGCAGGCAGCGAAACCAGTAAGATGCTTAGGTGTTTCTAATTGCCAGCATTAGCTCATGGTGAATATTTCATCGCTTAAGTTTTTTAAAAATCTCAGGGCCACTAATCGACAGTTGCCGTGATTGGCTTAGGTCGCTTTGGCCGAGCGGTATGCCTGACGCTGCATGGCATGGGCTACGAGGTGATGGGAATAGATTCCAATGAAAATCGGGTGGCACAGGTCTTGACCGATCAAATTGCGGCTCATGCTATTCAGCTCGATTCGACTCAGCCCTCAGCGCTTATAGAAGCAGGTATTCCTGACTTTGATACGGTGATTATTGCTATTGGCAACTATGTACAGGAAAGCATTATTACTACGCTCAATGTCAAAGAAGCTGGTGTCGCCAATGTGGTGGCCAAAGCCTCTTCTGAGATTCATGGCAAGCTGCTGATGCGAGTGGGAGCCGATCATGTGGTTTTTCCGGAGCATGAAATGGGCTGTGAACTGGCAAGGTCACTCACTCGCCCTGGTATTTTAGATCGCTTTGAGCTTGATCCTGACCACAGCATTGTTGAAGTGCTAGTGCCCCAGTCCTTTCAAGACAAAACCATCATGGAAGTAGATCTGCGCAATCGCTATGGTCTGACGCTGATGGCCATCAGTAAAGAAGACGCCAAAGAAGACGATAACAATAAATTCATCATCAACCCTAGCCCCGTCACTCGGCTCAAAGGCGGCACCATGATGGTCGTTATTGGCAACAACAAGGGCATCGATAAACTACCTGTGTAGGGTGAGTTGAGTCCCTTTACGAACACAGCCCGTGGACACACCGTGAATACACCGTGGACATAGCATGAACATCATTGGACTGATGAGCGGTACCTCAGTCGATGGCATTGACGCTGCCCTGACTGAAGTGAGCGGTCAAGGCTATGCGCTCACAGTCAGGCTAATCAAAGGCATTACCTATCCCTATCCAGATCAGGTGCGATCGCGCATTCTGGCTCTCTGTGATCACGAGCCGGTGACGCTGAGCGATCTGGCTGATTTAGATGACGCGATCGCCTATCAATTCATTCAAGCCATCCAAGCCCTAGAAATTGATCTTCATAGCGTCGATCTGATCGGATCACACGGCCAAACTTTGCATCACCGGCCACCCCAATCCCAGCAGATCGGACACACACTACAGCAAACATTGGGGCACACACTCCAGTTAGGACGCGGCGATTTGATTGCCCATACCACCGGGCGAGTCACCATCAGCAACTTCCGAGTGGCCGATATTGCCCTGGGCGGCTTACCGGGTGACAAGGAACTTCAATATCATATATAGCGAGGAGTTGAGAGAATAAAAGGGCAAAAGAATAGGAAGGGAATTTCGTCCCTTCCCAAAATATATGTTGCCTCCAGTATACCAAACCATCTTTCGCAAACATCTGACGGAATCTC
>QBMP01000147.1:8092-10571 GCA_003242115.1 Phormidesmis priestleyi | reverse complement strand
GGGATACGGTCACTTCAGCGGCGTTTAGCCCGGATGGCCAGCGCATCGTCAGTGGCAGTTCCGACAAGATGCTGCGTTTGTGGGATGCCCGCACGGGTGTAGCAATTGGCCAACCTCTCGCAGGGCATGGGTCTTCGGTCCTGTCGGTGGCGTTTAGCCGCGATGGCCAGCGCATTGTCAGTGGCAGTGCAGATAATACGCTGCGGCTATGGGATGCCCAGACAGGTGCGGCGATTGGCCAACCGCTCGAAGGTCATGGGAATGGGGTCAATTCGGTGGCGTTTAGCCGCGATGGCCAGCGCATTGTCAGTGGCAGTGCTGACAAGACGCTGCGGCTGTGGGATGCCTCTCCTACAGCCTGGATGGATCTAGCTTGTAGGCGGCTACAGCATCACCCCCTGCTGAACCAGCCTGAAACCCTTACTAACGATCCAGAGTTTATTAAGGTATCTGTTCGAAGCAGGGCGGTTTGTGAACATCGAGAGTGGGGGCATTCAGTCCGTTCTAACCAGGTTTCAACATCGTGGGGCGGGCATGTTATCCATCGTATCGCCAGTTTATTCGGGCGATGAGATTAGACTTAACCAACTAGCATGCAACGACAGCCTACTTTGAGCTATTTATACTCCTCTGTACTGACCAAAATCGGCCTTCTTTGAACCGTGCTGTAAAAAGGCCAAATAAATGTTGTCGTAGCGCTTTTCTCTAACAATTTCTAAATTTGCCAGTAGCTGAGTCGGCTGTCAGTGCGCTGTACTGTACTCCATGGCCACCTCACCTTGCGCCCTCAAGCAGTCACCGACTTGGCTTAAAACGGGATGATGCAAACCGCTGGCATAAGGCGGATCAAAATGCACACACTCGAATCCGCTTTTCGATCCGCCTTCGTCTGAGCAAGCGACGGCGTGATCGACGGTTAGGCGCTGCAAGTGCTTAACGACATCGCCTCAGCACAACCCACTGTCCAAACAGGTTCTGCTTGACTTCACAGGAATAGTCGCGACTGCCTTTGTGCCAGTCCTGTCGCTTCCATTTGTCTAGCTGATACTCCATTCTCAGTCCTCACCTACACTTACTCACCCAAACTTCTTGAGTTTGGTAAAAGCTGCCGCGCTGCTCCATCGGAAAGCCCCCAAGCAACGCCGCGATCCACACTTCTATCAGTGGCATTTTCAACTGCTGTTGAAGGTCAACTAACCGCTGCGGCGATTCCGTTTGCTTAGTCGCTAATGCCCTTACCCAGCCCGATATATTTTCAGCATGAGAGACAGCCAATGCCTGACTTTTTAGATCGGCATCCTCTAGCGCGTCAATCATATCCAAGACAGACAACTTTTCAACATCACCTGCTAATGAATCCTCATTGGCCTTATCTTCATCCAGCAGATCGCTACTCGTATGGTACGAACGAGTCACCAAATCTGAAAAGTCTAGCTCCTGTGTCTGACGGATGAGCCCCTGAAGCCAGCCCTCGCCCATCACCGGCCCATCAGCATTGTGCGCATCTTGCCAATCTTCCCAAAGCACATCAGCTTTAGCCTCACAAAGCCCCGCTAGCTGCACTAAAATATCGCCCGCGACTCTGAGGCGATCGCGCTGATCTAGTCCAGCCAGATCCCCTTCAAACTGCGCCCAAAGACTCAGCACATCCGCCTTCTCTGGGATCTCAGCGGCTGCTTCCATTGCCACTTCTAAGTTCAGTTCTAGCTGACGCACGCTAACCATGAGCCACCTCAGATCCTGGGAGGCGATTTTCCTGCGAATACCCTGCAACTGGGCACTCAATCGGCTCCCGTCGAAACTCATTCACCCGATTTATCTTATTGATGAATAACAATTGCGTCTCGCCCGAGTTCTAGGTAACTATGATTTTCGAACGCCTCTACCAGCTGGTTTAAGTTCTTCCGAAGTAAGTTTTCCAGATCAGCATTCTTAATATTGCCGGTAGCCACTAGGAGTAGTTTGTATGGCTTTTGCTCTAGCAGAAAGGATTGAACAAAATCGGCATCCTTCGTGATCACGATCCTCTCTTCTTCCAAAGAGAGTAAATTAATGTCGGCATCAGGAGTCGCATTTCCCAGAGATAGATCCTGCGTATGGATGGCATCGTGCCCCTGATCTTGTAGAAGCCGAGCTAGGCGCTTTGGCAACTGCGCGTCAACTAAGAACTTCACGAGGCTAGCTTAAATACGCTTTTTACCTGGCTCAGGCGAGCTGCGAATAGCAACACTGAAAGAATATCAGCCTCTTCCAAGTCCTCATAATCTGCCAAAATTTCCGCATGGGTCATGCCAGCGCTGAGTAGCTCCAACAGAAACTCAACTGGGTAGCGTAGCCCTCTGACACATGGCTTCCCGTGGCAGATACTGGGATCGATAGTGATTCTTTCCATAAGAGATATGTCCATTGATGGCTCCTCAAGCGCCTATTGTGATTACTGGATTCTAGCGATGGCTAGTCGTTTTGTGCTTGCCTCGGC
>QBMP01000147.1:0-8082 GCA_003242115.1 Phormidesmis priestleyi | reverse complement strand
TTGATCTTATTGCTCAGCTCACCAGCCGCTGTTTCTGTGCTGAGCGTTCTTAGCTGGTGTTTATTTCAACCTGCCCTAAGCGATTTTCCTTTGGAAAGGCTGCGCCAACGCTCCACGGACACTCGGCAATCGGACACTCAATCGGCTCTAGCCGAATCTCGTCAGCAAAGAAGGTGATCCCAAACCGGGCGTTCAGATAGCCCATCACATCTGTCTGAACGTACTTCTCTAGCTGGCGCTTGCGATAGCCCGCACAGTGAATCGGCGCAACTTCCAGCACTTTGGAATTATCTTGAAACACAGACACCGCGATCGCATGAACCGGCGCATCCTTCCGCTTCTCCCGCCAAATATATAAATTGGCGTAAGGCACTGACCCCTCAGCCACCGGCAACGATACCGCCTCTACCTGTCCCTCGCTCGAAGCTGCGCCAGAAACCTGCTGCTGATATTGCAACCGCCGCTGTTCATTCAGCCTCTGGCGATTGCGATAGTAGGAGCGCTTGCTCGGACAGCGCCTGTCATGCCAGCAGCCATCGCCTTTTTTTCCGTGTAGATGCTGCGCCTGAGCTGCACTGAGTTGTGCACATTCCACACATTTTTTAGTGATTCGACGAGCCATTTCCACCCGAAAGAACAACAACTATCAACATCAACAAGATGCTTACAGCATTTGGGCTAAACGTTTCCATTCATGAATGCGCTGAAGCTGCTCATTCGCCTCCTCTAGCTCGGCATCATCAGGATCAAACGAACCACCGACCCATTCCAACATCTCCTCATGTTCAGGATGCTCAGGGTCTTGAATAGCCTCTAAAAAATCACGATATCCCCAGATGCCGCCACAGTCTTCAGGTGGGCAAGCCCGCTTTGCCTTAATGCAAATGGGGTAGTCAATTTCAGGTTCCGCTTCAAGCACTTTTTCAACTAAAATCTCATGCTCCCAGCTATCGCCAAAGTCATAGAGATAGGAAAATTTGAACTTCTCTCCTGGAATAACTTTGCTAAGTTTGACTTTTGCTTCGTCACGAACTTCCCTGTCATCCATATCAAACTCAGGCATCGGCACACCGTACTCTGTCCCCTGAATGCTAAAAGAATGCAGATGCGAGTTTGTCCAGCCCATCGATAGCTGAATTACGTAGTGAAGATGTTCTAACAGCTCACTGCTACGAACCTGCACTCGTCGCCAAATCGGTGGCCGACAGTCTCTGAGCGTTATTTTAATCTGATAAATCGAAGATGCTTTAGACATTTTTCGAGGAGCCATAATCTAAATAACGAGAATTGCTAGATAGGATAAAATTAGCCATCGCCGTCAACCTCTCACAACGGTCACCTGATAGTGCTTTGGTGTCTCTACAACTTCCGTTGTAGTGCGCTCCTCAATCGGCAGTAGGCCACTGCGGCGATCAAAGATAATCAACCATCCAGAGACTGCTCCTAGCCGACTTAAATAAGCATCCAATTGACCTAGACCCGCTTGCAATGGGTCAGGTCTACCATCTCGCCATACCTTCAGCTCAATTCCTAAGGTGACCTGACCATAGCGTAAACACAAGTCCATGCGTCCGCTGCCAAGCGCATATTCCCTTTCTAGCGTTCCACTGCCATTCACCACCCGATGAAAAAACGCCATCAGTACCAAGTGAGGTGCAATCTCATGGTACGAAACACTGCGCAGCAGCGGTTCCCCATGCTGCCGCCAGAATTGTAAAAACGCTTCTAGCAATGCCTGTACATCGAGTTCACCAGAGGGCGTGAGCCAAGTCGGTGCAATCTGCGGCAGAGAGGCCGTGGGCGGAACAGCCAGCACTCGGGGTAGAACCTCGCGATAGATCGGATTGGCGATCGCTAATCCACCTTGAGAACTCATCACACACAAGCCTAGATCCAGCACGAACTGAATATCTTCATTGGACACCTCGCCTAACTCCTGGCCTGCCAATATCGGCTCAACGATGGCCCGTACCCTGGGTTCTCTTAACCGTTCGGCCAAACTATCGAGATGCGTGTCTTGTCGTTGAATGAGGATTTCCTTAGCCTGTTCCACATGCTCTAACGTCAGGGCAACTAATGGGTCAGTGGCAAGTACCTCTACCATTTGTCTAGCCAAAGCGTTGACCAGCCAGGGCTGTCCCTGAGTTAAATCGAAGGCTCTTTGGATCGCTTCTGAGGTAAACACCTGATCAGTATCATCGGTGTGCTGCCGGTAGAGGCTAGCCACCTCTGATTGAGTAAAATTTCGCAGCGTCAGCGATTCAACTTTGATATTAAACGGGCTAGCAGTCCCGAGCCGCCCCCTCCCACCAGATGCAACTTTATAGTCCCTGACATCTCTTAGCCCAATCAAGGCCAATGATTGAGGAAAGCCACGGGGACGACGGGGATAGCCATCTCTCAACTGGCGCAGCACAGAAACTAATGCTTCATCTTGCAACGCATCAATTTCATCTATAAATAGGACAATGGGCCGAGAACACTGACTAGCCCATTGCCTGAGTGCTTGACCGATGGAGCCACAGTCTGACCAGTTTGTCGGATGCAGCTCAAGCGGCAACCAAAAAGTCGCTGCATCTGACCAAGCGCGTAAGATGGCCACCGCTGCCTTGTCAGGTGTTTGAGAATAGGCAGCGCCCACCTCGGTTGACACCATGAGGGCCGCATATTTACCTTGGGCGGTCAACTGCTGAGCCAGTGTAAGCATGGCCGTGGTTTTACCCGTCTGGCGGGGGGCGTGGATCACGAAATAACCTTCTTGCTCAATGATTCGAGTGACAGAGGGCAATCGCTCTAATGAAGGCAGCATGTAGTGACTTTCAGGCTTGCAGGGGCCAGCAGTATTAAACCAACGAGTCATAAGCTTCAGGTCTGATGAACGAGCGGTAGGCTGAAACACTTGTGGTTTTGCACTTGCATCATACCGCAGAACTTTATAGTTATTCTTAGTCTGATTTTTAGCATAACCCAAATAAATGAACTTATTTGGGGTTTGATATGCTAGTTTGAAATGAATAACGGGCCAATGCGCCTTTCAAAATGCGCGATCGCTCAGAAATCGGGAGCGTTTTCGCGGCGGTTCGGGCTGTATTTTTGGTTTGAAATGATGGCAAAACCTGATCTGATTCCGACATTCATTGAGGTTGGTGCGCTAGCGAAGCCTGCTGTGCCTGCTGTGCCCGCTGTGCCGGTGCCAGATAAGCCAGTCGAAATGGATTGGGTTGATGAGTTTTTGTGCGACCGCGAGATCAGGCCCAATACCAAAAAAGCCTACGTACGCCAGCTTCGAGGCTTTCAAGTTTGGTGTGAGTTCAAGCACTGGGGCGATATGGATGACGTGGATATTCGCAACTACAAGGCATATTTAAAGCGTCAACCCACTAAATCGGGCAAGATTGGGCTTTCACCAGCTAGCATCAACCAGGCATTAGCGACGCTCCACAGCTTCTTCAAGTGGCTTACAACCAAGCGCTACATCGTCTATAACCCGACGTTGAACGTTGAAAAGGTGCCCGCCACGCCGACTGAGACCAAGGATATGGAGATCGCAGCGGTGCGTCATCTCGCAGATGGGCTTAAGTATCGGGGGCAGCGGGAGTCACTTAGCATTAGAGATACCGCTATTTTCGAGCTGCTGAAGCATGGACTCAGGGCTACGGAAGTCAGCAATTTGAATATTGGGGATTACAACGGGCAGGCGATTCAGGTGAGTGGGGCAAAGTGGCGCAGCGATGGGGCAGTGCCGCTATCGCCGAAGGCTCGGCAAGCAATAGAGAGTTACTTGGGCTGGTGTGTACAGAAAGGCTTTGACACTGGTTTGGGTGATCCGCTCTTTAGAAGCTTATCGAGAAACGGCTATGGGAAGCGATTGGGGTACTGGGGGATTTATGAGATGGTTAAGGATTTGGCGGCGATCTCGGAATCGACAGAGAACGTCCATCCCCACCGGCTACGCCACACGTTTGGCACCCAGCTCGTTATGGGTGACGTGCAGCCGGACTACGCCCGTAAGCTCATGCGAATTAAGTCGCCAGTTACCTTCGACCGTTATACCCGCAGAGCCGTTGAGAAAAAGGCGGAGGATGCCTTCAACGATTTGATGGAACGCTCTGAGTCTGATGATGGCTTATTTTAGTCGAGGTTTTACCTGTTTTATCTTCGACCGATCTTATGTAGCTTCTGTAGACTGAGACTTTTAGTCTACAGCGTGGTAAAGCGGCTGTCAGATAATTGCTTTCTTCGTCAATTGTCGAGTTTACAGAACAACCTAAAAGCCTCAAACATTAGGCGATTGAGATTAGTTGGTCATTCCTCACCACAGAGTCGGAGTAACGTTATTCCGATCCTTCGCAGAACGGGAGAAGCTATCGACTCATAAGAGATGTTTATGGAACGAAAATTAGTAGTAATTTTTCAGACACTGCCATTTTATTTGAAGTACTAGCGGATAACTGTTACGGACGATGTAGTCTTTCCTATTGTGTTCGGAATAACGTTACTCCGAACACAAAACCGCTAGAAAATTTGTTTATAAGGGGTATCGGATTCTCAAAAAAAGGTTTACTGTACCTTCAAGTGCCATAAAAAAAGGAAGCTATGGGTAGCGTTTGGGCTTTATTCAATATGTCTGGAGGTGTTGGTAAGTCAACCCTCACCCAAAACCTCGGATATCATTTAGCTTCAGACTATGGAGCAAAAGTATTACTACTGGATTTTGACCCGCAGGCATCGTTGACTACATTCATGGGTAAGTCTCCAACGAGCTTCTCGGAGACCATCGCCAATAGTATGCTTGATCTAAGTTTGCCGTTGCCTCTAGTAGACGAGTTTGAATGGTGCACCCTTGCGCCAACAAATATATATCTTGCACAATGTGAGATTAAATTAGGTGGCGTAATGCAGAAAGAGACTCGTCTAAAGCAGGTGCTAGATAAAGTGAGTGGCGACTATGACATCATTCTCATCGATTGCCCTCCATCTTTGGGCCAACTGGCAATTAACTGCCTCGCAGCGGCTGACAATTTGCTGATTCCAATTCAGACTGAATACAAATCAGTTGAGGCAACAATTAACCTATTGCAGATGACCTTCGAGATTACGCAACAGATTAATCCACACCTCAAAGTCTTTGGCGTTGTGCCAACTATGTTTGATAGTCGCGTCAATAGCCATAAGGAAGCTATTGAAATGATCACTGAGGTCTTTGAAAAACTTAAAGCTAATCCACTATTTAAGGACACCACTATCTTTGACCCTGTGCCTAGAGGGATTGACTTTGCAACTGCAACTCGAAAACACCTTCCCTTGGGACTACACCGTAAAAACCATCCAGCACTTGAAGTCTTAAGCAATATCGCTGGAAGTATTAATCAAACTATTGCTCCTAAAGAGGAGGCTGTAATCAATGGGTAATTCAGTAGGTAGCTTGCTAGGTGGCGGTATCCTTGACGGATTAGTATCGAGTGACACGCAGAACTTTACTGCTAGCGATAAGCCAGCTTCTCTTTCTCTTTCAAAGATTCATCCTTGGGAGGATCAGCCACGATGCTACTTTAGCGAAGACTCAATAGAAGCACTTGCTAGCAGCTTTCGCGAACACGGCTTTAAGGGAGTTCTGGTTGTGCGTCCTCACCCCTTTATGGAGGGCGACTTTCAACTTGTTGCAGGAGAGCGACGTTACAGGGCTGCAAAGCAAGCAAAACTTATAAACGTATACTGCTTCATCGGTGACTTTGATGACGATGAAGCACTTGACTTCGCCCTTCGTGAGAACCTAAACCGTGAAGACCTCTCGCGTTTAGAAGAGACTCTAGGCATCTTGAACTTAATAGAGACAAAGTACTCAATTGACCCAGAGACAGTGGTTGAAATTGTTGGCAGAGAAGGGCATGGCGACAAGCTAGCAACTACTCGGAATAACGTTACTCCGGGCAACGGGACGAACGAAAATTTGACCGCTATTGTGAGTGTCCTAAATGAGTTTGAGATTGAGCTATCGTCTTTTCGATCTAATTATCTGCCTACCCTAAGGCTTCAGGAGCCTTTGAAAACTGCTCATCTTGAGCAAGGGCTTTCGTACTTAAAAGCTGAGAGTTTAAACAGGATTAAAGATGAGCAGACGCTTTTAGCGCTGCTTGCTGAAGTCCTAAAAGAAAACTTGTCTGTTAGAGCCGTTCGGAATAGAGTAGGGCAAGTTCTGACTACTAATGCTGAAGCTGGCTATCCGAAAGCACCCATAGCTAATGGTTCTAGAAAGAAAAATAAGTCCACCTCAAGTCATACAGGCAAAAAGAAAGAGAAGCCTGGGCAATGCGTTTTAGACCTTAAAGATGTGGTAGCGACTTTATCAAAGGCAAGCTACAGAAAGCAGATTGAGTCAGATATCAAAAAGAAGCGCAAGATTCAGACAGCTCTCAACAACCTAAAAGCTCTACTTGAAGAGTAAAAGGAGGATAGCGCAACAAGCTGTTGCACTATCCTCTACTTCGGAATAACGTTACTCCGAAGCCCTCTTTGACTACGCTTCTCTAGCTTTAACAGCGGTCTCTTTGAAGCTGTCAATCTTGAGTAGCTAAAGTAGAGCATTCAGACAATCGAATAAATTTTTCTTGAAGCCTAATCCGTCGCCTTCGGGCACAAGCGGCTAAAATTTGTGAGGTCACTTTGGCTTTTACGATATGCAGAGTAAATGAGCCTCAGGAAAGTTGAGCGGGGTATATGAGTATACAGGGACATCAGGTAGTGGAATGGCAAGCAAAAAATATAGTATGTCGTTTACAACGGGTAGCCTGTTTCGCCAAGAATCTTTGAAGATGGCTAGGCTTTTTCTAGACTTTCGTGACTGGAGCGCGGTGCGCAAAAAAGTGCTATCTGAAAATCTTTTGCAAACTAGAACTTTGAATACGCTGAAACGGGTTTATAGAGAAATTAGTTCTAGACTGAAAACGCTCTGTGAGGAAGAGTTGACTTTGATGCTAAATGGGACGCCGCAGGATCAGAGCCACCTTCTGTGGTTAGCGGTCTGCCGTCGCTATGAATTTATTGCTGATTTTGCCAAGGAAGTGCTGAGGGAAAGGTTTATTGCCTTTAAGTCTGTCCTTCAATATGAGGATTTTGATGCGTTTTTCAACCAAAAGGCTGAGTGGCATGATGAGCTGGACAGAATTGCCTATGCGACACAAATCAAGGTTCGTCAAATTATCTTTAAGATGATGCGAGAGGCCGGACTTCTGACGGATAGCCATATTATCAATCCGGTGGTGCTGAGCGCTCAGTTCTTGCAAGCGATTCCAAGGCGGCAGCGTCAGGATCTTTTAATATTTCCGGTATTTCAAGCTGACCTTTGTAGATGGGCGTAATGGCTAAAAACATTAGTAGAGAGAAGATGCCTGAACGGTTCAAGCATCTGCAAGCGGTTATCTCTGGGCAGCGATTCTTAAGCAAGCAAGGACTGGGTAATGAGATTCCATTCTTCATTTGCCCGTTCAATCCTAAAGAAGCTGCTGCTATGGATCGCACTCGCCAGGGGTTGATTAAGAGCTTGGGGAGTCGGGGGGTTGAGGTCTTGGATATAAATCTCTATGACCTTTCCATTGAACTGCTGAAGAGTCGAGAGATTTGGGAGCAGATTTTGGCGATGGAGGAGACGGTTCCTAAGGAGCAGCTAAAGGAGTTGCTTCAAGGCGTATTGGATTCGGAGGCACATGTGGTGCCTGCGATCGCGCAAAAAATCGCCGACAAAAAAGCAACTACCGGGTTCGATGTGCTTTTTATATCCGGCATTGGGGAGGTATTCCCATACATCCGATCTCACAATGTGTTGAATAATCTTCAGAGTACGGCTAAAGATCAGCCAACCGTTCTATTTTTCCCTGGGGAATACACCCAGTCGTTAGAGTCCGGGGCCTCGCTCGATTTGTTTGGCAAGCTGCAAGACGATAAGTATTACCGAGCGTTCAATATTTATGATTACGAGGTCTGAAGAGAAAGCTGCTATGAGTTCTGCTACTGAAACGCTAAATAATATTGGCTCTTCAGGAATTCCCGTGGTGGGCACTAGATGTAGCGTTCAGCCAAAGCCGA
>QBMP01000146.1:1099-10639 GCA_003242115.1 Phormidesmis priestleyi | reverse complement strand
CCGTCGAGCTTTTCTAGAAAGTCGGGGTGGCCAAAGTCTTCGCGCAGCAGGCGGACGTAGCCGCGAATGGTGCGCTCGTGCCGATTAAGGGCGGCGGCGACTTCTGTGACTTTGGCGTAGCTGTCGCTGAGGTGGGTGGCGGGAATAGCGGTTGGGTTCATGGCGTGAGGGAGATGGCGGTAGGTCGTGCCGAGCTGTGTCCGTGGATCTAAAGCGGGAAATAAAAAGCGGTCAGTGTGTGGATGCGTGAGCAGTGAGGACAAGCGGAAGCTCTACGGGGCGTTCGGTGATGGGAAAGCTGCGTTCGGCGTTGAGATCAAGCAAGGGTGCGATCTGACTTGTGAGGAGGGCGGCGGCATCGGAAAGCATTGGGTAGAGGCGGTACCAGAGGGGAGAGGAGCCAGGGGTGCGTATGGCAAGGGTGGCGGTTTCTAGAGCCTCGTTGAGGGACGCAATCACGCTTAGCTCATGCTCGTAGGCAGCGGATTCGGCGGGCGTGACGTAGGCGAGGTCTAGGTAGCTGAGGTTGCGGGCGATGCCGTCTAGGTCGGGAGATGGGCTGTTGAATGACATAACTGGTTTTCCTTTTGGCGACTAGGCAAAATCTCTGGAGCAATAGCTATATCCATCTGGGCTTTCGTATTGCATATACAAACTACCTGTATTGCATATGTGCTTAACTTAAAAGATAGCACCGTTTTGCATATGCGCAATACCTACATGAGATAAAATTCAGGAGCGTTAACTAATGACTGAAATGCCCAGACTCTCGCTATCTTCTATTGATGTCTCGCAAGAGACGGCTGACTGGTTTCAAGTCATGGCCAGTCTGAGCGAGCAAAGCAAGCGAGAGCTAACACGTCAATTGATAGAAGGCCATTTCGTTCGCTGGAGAAAGCGGCACGTCGAAAAGGTTCAATACTTTGCTAACCGGCATGAGCTGAGCTGGGAGCAAGCCTTTAGACTGTTGGCTGAGGCCGAACGTAAAGCACCTTATTCAGAAAAGGATTTTCAATGGGCTAGAGCTTTGGGCAAAGAGGATATCTGGGCTACAAAAGCGAGTGCTTTAGATGGTTCAACACCCGCTTCTGAGACTGACTCCTACTCCGAGTAACGATATGGCTCAATCTATCGCTCGCACAAACACGCCGCAGGAATACTTTGCGCACGTTGGCTCCCTAGAAAGCCAGGAGGCGATCGCTCATGTGACGCGGCAAATGCTAGTACACGAACAAAATGGGCTGCTGCAAGCTTGTCTCGGAGTGGATGAAAAAGAATTGCTTCAGGCATTTGAGAAGCTCCTTGAGGATTACGAAGGCACGACCCGAGAACAGTGGGCTGGGCTAAAGGAGAGCTGCTTGCTATTGCTGGGTTCGCCAGTCGCAAGCTGCGTCGATCATTTAATTAGTGGATTGAGAACGCCTGCGATCGCGGAATCCGCTATTCGCAGCGCAGGGATTGCTTTAATTGCGGCCAATGAAGCCAAAGCAAAGCAGTCTAGCCAAAGCTTTATGCGCGAACTGCTAGCTGAAGTCATCCGCTAGCGCTATGTCTGCCTTGCCTTCGTCATTGCAAAAGGAATAGCGGGGATTTCTGGGCGCGATTCCCTTGGAAGGCTCCGTCAACGCGCTCAGCTTGTGTTGCAGGCGGTAGATTCTGCTGGGCTGGGGTGCGTTGGGTTTAGGGCGATGCGGTTGTGGGCTACAGCGCTAGCGTAGCCATGCCCGATAGAGCGATTCCCTTTGAAGGGAATCGCGCTTAGATCAGGCTGATGTAGTTGATAATTCATGACCATTTTTTAGTACTTGATCGGATAATAGCAATTAAGTTGCTATTTATGCAATTTAATTTCTTTAATATCTAAAATTGAAAGACATTAGCACAGGCGTATATCGTGAAAGGTAGGTTGTCAATCATGGGTAAGTGTGTGTACACAGAGGTTCCTCTGAGCTATATCTATGCGACAGCGGCGGTATGGAATGAGCGCTATATGGTCGCCGTAGAAGAAATTGGCTGGAATAAGCGAGCTTTACTATCACAAGTAATTGCTAGTTACTGTTTTGCGCATCGTGAGTACTATCAAGCAGCGGCTTGGGCAGACGCGCAAGCACGCGGCTTCAAAGCAAGCAGCTTTTCGCAATACTTCGATCTCTGTTCTCGGTGGGAAGACGTTCCAGAGTATCTAAGCAATAGACCCGAGTTTGAACCCTCGCCTTTGTCCCAGGTTATTGATGTTGGCGGTGAAGAAAACAGACGTAGCTATAACGGGTTGAGAACTAGCGCCTTAAATTCTGCCATGCTTAGAGTTGCCACCTTTGTAGAACGCGCCAATGCAGGAAAGACCGTGAGCCGGATATTGCAATGGCATTTTGACCATTATTGGAGCACTTACCAATATCAGTTACTAGCAGCGCAGCAGCACACCTTTAGCCCTACTGTTATGCCAATTGAAGGAAAACAACCATGACTCTTACTGTAGAAAGAAAATTAGATCCTCAGATTATTATCGAAAAGCTGCTAGCTGAGCTTGGTGAACCCTGGTTGCCGGTTCACGAGCAAGCCTTGGAAGCAGTAAAGTCAGGTGATGCAGAAACGCTACGTCTTTTGTCTGCGACGAACTTAGACGATAGCTTTTGCCGTGCCTGTGGCTATATGGCGTCCATTCCGAAGCTGCCGCCGACGGTCGCGATATTAATTGCTGAGAGTGCAAGAGCGATCGCCGATGCTCAGCGAGAACGCGCAATACACAGGCTCAACGTCATAACTGCCGAGCTGTTGGAACCTTAGAGAGCCAGGAAGAGATCGCGCAGCCTCCTCAGTGGAGAGTCACTTGTATTGCATAAGTAAAGATGAATCCCAACTAGCAGGCTATAAAATGTCGATGTAAATAGTTTCAACCTTGAAAATAGAGCCTTCCTGCCGTTTATCTTGGACTATTCATATGACGACGACTCTGCTCAGACCTTCTAGCATCCTGCCTGAAGGCATTTGCATCCAAAAAGTCGATAGCTTAACGCTCTTCAAGTTCACAGAAAAATTAGGCGATCGCTTACAAGAGCTCTTAGACAAAAAGAAAGCCGATGCCCTAGAACCTGATGAAATGCTTGAACTAGAGACGATTGGAGAACTAGACAATATCTTTAGCTACATCAATGCGGTGATGGCTGCTCAAACGAATGCCGCTGCCTAAATCCTTAGTCGCTCAAGTCAGAAAACGTGCTAGCTATCGCTGTGAATACTGTCATTACCCAGAGATTCTGAGTACCGCACCCTTATCAGTTGATCACATAAAGCCCCGCTCACTAGGCGGCACAGATGAACTTCCTAATTTGGCTCTTGCTTGTCGTCGATGTAACGAAAGACGGTACAACTTTGTAAGCGCTATCGATCCTGAAACAGGTAATGAGACGCCTTTATTCAACCCCCGAACTCAACGCTGGTCAACTCATTTTATTTGGTCAGCAGATAGTCTAAGCATCATCGGGATGACACCTATCGGACGGGCAACCTGTCAACGGCTAGATCTCAACGACAGTCGCCGCCCTGATAGATTCATCCAAAAATCTCGGCAACAATGGCTTCAGAGTGGGTTACACCCACCGAACGACGATCCGCAGAAGAGTTGAAATCGTACAGACATCTATTCAGGATGGATTGCTTAGTTTGGTAACCTTTGATGCTAATGATGCTAATCGGGAGGAATTAACAAGATGGGTTCCCTGAATGTGGATTATCGCCATATTATTGAAACGCTCCTACGGTAGTATGCCGACTTTTTAAAACAGGGCGATGCTATCCAGCAGGAACTGGTGTTTGATCGCGATCGCGATCACTATCTACTCATCGAAACAGGCTGGCAAAACAGCAAACGCATCTACGGCCCCTTCATTCACATCGATATCAAAAACGACAAAATTTGGATTCAACATGACGGGACAGAAGATGGTATCGCTTACGAGTTGGAATCCGCTGGAATTCCTAAAGATCGAATCGTTTTAGCATATAGGTCGCTTGAACGTCGAAAGCTCACAGAATACGCCGTATCGTAGTAAGCCCGAAAACTCAGTCTGAATCAAGCAATTCACAGCGCAGGTGACGAAGAGAAAAAACATGATGGCCACAGCACCTAAGCAATTAGATCCACAGATCATCATCAGTAGGCTGCTAGCTGAGCTTGGTGAACCCTGTCTACCAGTTCACAGACAAGCATTGGAAGCAGTAAAGTCAGGTGATGCAGAAACGCTACGGCTTTTGTCTGCGACTAATTTAGACGATAGCTTTTGCCGTGCCTGTGGCTATATGGCGTCCATTCCGAAGCTGCCGCCGACGGTCGCAATATTGATTGCTGAGAGTGCGAGGGCGTTGGCGAAGCCTCTCCGCTAGGAGAATCGCAGATGCTCAGCGAGAACGCGCAATACACAGGCTCAATTCAATCACTGCCGAGTTATTAGAGTAACCAGCGAATACGACTGATGAAGAACAGTTCCCCTACTTGTTGGGTTATTGCTGGCCCAAACGGAGCTGGTAAAACGACATTTGCCCTTCAATACTTGCCGAGGCTGGCCAACTGCCGTAACTTCGTTAATGCCGATCTCATTGCGGCTGGTCTATCGCCGCTTGAGCCAGAAAGGAAGCTGTTAGCGGCTAGTCGTCTCTTTATTAGGGAAATCGAGAATAGAGTTCAAAGTGGAGAGGACTTTGCTTTTGAAACGACGCTCTCTGGACGCAGCTACCTTAAACTCATAAAGCAACTGCGCTTGGCGGGCTGGCGAGTTGAACTTATTTATTTAGCGCTTCCTACGGTAGAAATGTCTAAGCTACGAGTTGCCGAACGGGTTACACATAACGGACATAATATTCCCATACAAGATATTGAGCGCCGTTTTCCTCGCAGTCTACAAAATCTACCGCAATCTATACCGCAAAGGCGAGGTGCATCGCATTGTCGCCGCCGAACATACCGGCCTGCTAACTCGGCCCAACCGGGAAAGGCTAGAGCAAAGATTCATCGAACACCAGCGTCGCTGTGACCCCAACCTGATTTCAGCCACCTCCACTCTGGAATTGGGCATCAATATTGGTGACTTATCCACCGTATTGCTCTGCTCTGTACCGCCTGCGGTCTCCAGCTTTCAGCAGCGCATCGGTCGGGCTGGTCGCCGTGATGGTAATGCCCTCGTCGGCATCGTCGCCAACGGAAAACCCCACGACCTTCACTTCTACGCCGACCCCATGCGAATGGTCAACGGCAATGTCGAAGCCGCAGGCTGCTATCTGGATGCTTCAGCCATCTTGCAACGCCAGCTCACCGCCTTTTGCCTGGATACCTGGGTCGCCACAGGCATCACCCGCCAAGAATTTTCTCCTAGCTTGAGCGACGTCCTTAACGCAATTGAACGCAGCAGCCTAGATCGCTTTCCCTACAACTGGCTGAGCTATATCAAAAGCCATCAGGGCGAACTGCTAGAGACTTTTCTAAGACTCTTTGAAGACACCATTACCGATCAAACTTGCACTGAAATACGCACCTTCATGGAAAAAGGTGAGCAGGACGAAGGCGGTTTGCGCTGGCAAATTTTGAACCGACTTGAAGGCGTACGCCAAGAAAGAACCCGGCTGAGCAGCCAGATTAAAAATATCAGCGGCAAAATCAAGAAGTACAAAGAAAATCCCGTTGCCCTTCAAGACGAGGAGCATCTTGCTGAGCTAGAACGCGAGCGCATGGGTTTTCGATCCTTGATGAAGGAGTTAAACAAAAAACACATCCTCAACTTTTTAACCGATGAAGGCTTGCTGCCCAACTACGCCTTTCCCGAAGCAGGCGTCACTCTGCGCTCAATTTTGTGGCGGCAAAAGCAACCCGCCGAACAATCCAGCGGTAAAAAGTACGAGACGTTTACGCTCACCTACGAGCGGCCTGGTGCCTTAGCCATTCGAGAGCTGGTTCCTAGCGGCGTCTTCTACGCTGAAGGCCGAAAAGTCAAAATTGACCAAATCGACCTGAAGCTCTCTGAACCCGAAGACTGGCGCATTTGCCGAAGCTGTAACTACGCGATTCAAGCCATTGAGCCTGAAGCGAGCACCAAAGCTTGCCCTCGCTGTAGCGATGCAATGTGGAGTGACCAGGGCCAACTGCGGCGAATGCTGCGCCTTCGGCAGGTGATGGCTACGACCTCCGATAAAGGCAGCCGGTTTGGTGATGATAGCGAAGATCGCAACTCATCCTTTTTCCAGCGCCATTTGCTCGTAGATTTCGATCCGGCCTACCGTGAAAAAACATTCTTAGTCAAAGAGCAAGACTTTCCCTTTGGATTTGAATACATCTCACAAACCACTTTCCGAGAAATCAACTTAGGAGAATCGCTAGCCAACGGGGATTCCGTCTCGCTAGCCGGTCGCCAATTCACTACTCACGGATTCAAAGTGTGCCGTAGCTGCGGCAAGGTCATGCGCGGCAAAGTGGATAAATTCACCGCCAAAGATCATATGATCAACTGCCAGTGGCGCGATAAACCCGAACAAACTAAAGCAATAGATGTGCTGTATCTCTACCGGGAGTTTCGCTCTGAAGCGATTCGCTTTCTCATGCCTGATGAAAAGTTCTGGACACCTCAAGGACTTCATTCATTCATTGCGGCCCTACAGCTGGGCCTAAAACGAAAGTTTGGCGGCAAAGTCGATCATCTACAAACGCTCATTAGTGAAGAACCCCAGCCTAACTCCAGCTTGCGGAAGTCATTTTTATACCTCTACGACGGTATTCCAGGCGGAACTGGCTATCTAAGACAGCTCATCCGCGACCCTGATTCTCTCGGCGATGTCTTTAACCAGGCATTAGCCGTCCTGAGATCCTGCGGGTGCGACGATGGCTGCTATAGCTGCTTGTTTGCCTATCGCAATAGCTTCGACCAGGATCAGACCAGTCGAAAATGGGCGAGAGATTTGCTCGGCACCATTGCCAAACGTTGGCCGCAGCTTGAGGAAACGTCAGAAGGGCTCTCAGCTATTCGTCTTAACAGCAATTTTGAGAGTGAGCTAGAGCGCCGCTTTATTGAAGCTATTCGGCAATACAGCGGCAAAGCCTATGGTGGCGCTGCCCCCCAATTGCGAAACGACATCATTAACGGTCGAGCTGGGTACTACCTTAAAGTCGGCGATCGCGCCTGGATTATCGAAACTCAGGTGCCGCTAGGCCCCAGTGACGGCGTAGACATTCCCTCTAGAGCAGACTTCGTGCTCAGGCCCGCCTCTACCCGCGTAGATAGCCAGCCGATTGTCATCTTTACCGACGGCTGGGAATACCACAAAGACCGCATTGGAGAAGACTTACAGCAGCGGTTGGCCATCATCCGCAGCAGTCAGGTCCACTGCTGGTCGCTGACCTGGGATGATGTCGCCGCTCAGCTAGAGCCTGCCAAGGTTGCACCAACCCGGCTAGATGGTCTCACCTGCCAGCTCAATGACAAATTTCTTCAGGGCCAAATTCAGGTATACCAACAGTACCAATGCACGGATCTCCAGTCCTTAGAGCAGCTCAATAGCTTTGAGTGGCTAATGAACTACTTAGCTCAGCCAGATGCGGCGCAGTGGCAGCGATGGGCAATGCTACGAACCTTCGCACAGGCTAATCCCGCGTCTCTAAAGGATGCTAACTTGAACCAGCAGTGGTCTGAGCAGATTCAAGCTCGGCTCGGAACAGAACCGCTCGATTATTGGGAACTACCCGAGAAGTTTTTAAGCGCGTCGGTGTTGGTGTCATCTGCGTTGAACGTTCGGAGCGCGGTAGATTTAATGCGCCACCGGCAGACTGACAGCGCGGGCAGCTTTGTTTTGCTAGCGCTAAACGATGCGCCATCGGCAGAGACAGCGATTCTCAAAGCGAGCTGGAATGAAACGCTGAGATTGCTGAACCTTTACCAATTTTTGCCCCATGTCTATGCCTGCACGCTGGCCTCAGGTTCAGCTTCTACCCCTGTCTTACTGCCTAAGCTCACAGCGCCAGCAGCAACCGTCATTCCTGATCCGCCCTGGCAAGAGCTTGAGGAGCTAGTTTTGGAAGAGGCGTTGCTGCCTATGGTCGCGCAAATGCAGCAGGCCCATTGGCCGCTCCCTGAAGCTGGATACGAGCTGACCAACCCGCAGGGGACTGTAGTGGCGATCGCGGAATTAGCCTGGAGCAGCCATCGCATCGCCCTTGTTCTCACCGCTGGCGATCACGCCCTATTTTCCAGCAACGACTGGCTAGCCATCAGCCCAGAAGAACTATTCGACACCTTCGATATCCTCAGCGCCAAACTAACTGGAGACGCCTAAATGAGCCTGCAACAGAATTTCCGCCTAGCTATTTCAGACGACTTTTTCGATGCCTATAGCCGCCTGCCGCGCAAAGCGCAGGGCAAAATCTCTGAATTCATCAACCGCTTTCGTCAAGACCCGACCCGACCTGGCCTCAACTACGAATCGATTCAAGGTAGCAAAGACAAAAACATGAAGTCGGTTCGGATAGATCAGGCGCACCGAGCAATTGTGCTAAAGCCCGATCAGGGCAGCGTCTATCTTTTACTGTGGGTTGATAAACACGATGATGCTTACAACTGGGCAAAGCGCAGAACCTGCTTGGTCAACGAAGTCTCTGGTGCCCTTCAGATTGTTGACATTGAAGATGCCGCAGTGACGGTTGAAAAGCTTAGTCAGAGAAACCCTAGCAGTTCTACTGGCCGGTTTGAAGATATCAAAGATAAACAGCTGATGCGTTTAGGTGTTCCTGAAATTTTACTCCCAGCGCTTCGGCAAGTTGTCACCGATGAAGATGTCGATCAAATTTTGCCTCATCTCCCCCGCGAAGCCAGCGACGCTATCTTAATGCTGGCCGCCAACTACGATTTAGAAACCGTATTCCGCCAGTTAGAAAAGACTCAAGAGACTCAGCCTGTCAATCCAGATGATCTGGAGACGGCTCTTCAGAATGACGACAGCTTAAGTCGCTTTATGGTCATCACCGATGACACCGCGCTCGATGAAATGCTGGCGGCCCCCCTAGAAAAATGGCGCGTTTTCCTACACCCAACTCAGCGCAAGCTTGTTGAGCGCGATTGGAATGGGCCAGTGCGAGTACTGGGTGGAGCCGGGACGGGTAAAACCGTTGTCGCAATGCACCGAGCAAAGTGGCTGGCTCAAAATCGCTTTACCGATTCTAGCGATCGCATCCTTTTTACAACGTTCACTAAAAACCTAGCTGTTGATATCGAAGCCAGCCTTAGATCTATCTGTACGCCCGAGCAAATGCGCCGAATTCAAGTGATAAACCTCGACGCCTGGGTTGCAGAGTTCTTGCGTCAAGAAGGCGTAGATCTTCGACTTGCCTATGGAGAAGACTCCCGGCAACATTGGGAGCAGGCATATACATTGGCCCCAACCGAGTTAGGTTTCCCCCTCAGTTTTTACCAAGAAGAATGGCACGATGTTGTCCTGTCTCAAAGCTGTCAAACCCTGCGAGATTATCTCAAAGCTCGACGGGTTGGGCGAGGAACGCGGTTAAGT
>QBMP01000146.1:0-1083 GCA_003242115.1 Phormidesmis priestleyi | reverse complement strand
ACTATGGCCGGTCTTTGAAGAATATCGAAATCTACTTAGAGAGCAGGGGCTCAGAGAACCCGACGATGCGATGCAAGATGTTGCTCGCATGGTTAAAGAAAAGGGCGCGGATGCTTTTCCATACAGGGGTGTCATTGTGGACGAGGCTCAAGATATGAGCCCAGCCGCTTTTAGTCTCATCCGTGCAATCGCTGGCAATTCTGACAAAAACGATCTCTTTATTGTCGGTGATGCTCACCAGCGTATCTATGGCAAAGTCGTTACCCTCAGTCAATGTGGCATCGACATACGCGGTCGGGCTCGTAAGCTCCGCCTCAATTACCGAACTACAGACGAGACACGCCTTTGGGCAACTGCCATACTCAGAGGTATGGTAGTAGATGATTTGGACGGCGGAACAGATTCGCTCAAAGACTATCGCTCTTTGATGCACGGGGAAGAGCCGTTCGTGAGGGGATTTCAGACTTTCCAAGCAGAAGTAGACTATCTTCGCCAAGTGATTTTAGATATTCAAGCTTCTGAAGGCCACACCACCGGTATTTGCCTTGCCACGCGGACTAATGCTTTAGTCGAAAAGTATTACACCGCACTCAAGGCTGGAAATGTTCCCATCAAAAAGATCTATCGTAGTCAGCCCGATAATCCGGCTGACGGCGGCGTTAGAATCGCGACGATGCACCGCGTCAAAGGCTTACAGTTTGACTATATGCTTTTGCCTGCTTTGAGCGAAGAGATTCTGCCGCTGAATTTAGCGCTAACCCAGTGCTCGGACGAAACAGCCAAACAGCGTTTCACAAACAGTGAGCGCAGCTTGCTACATGTTGCTGCAACCAGAGCTAAAAAACGTGTCTTTGTGACATACTGCGGCGAGCCTAGTGTTTTCCTAAAAAGCGATCGCTTTGGCCCATATTGATAGCGCTAAGCTACCTTATTCAATATCAGGGTGAGGGTGGAACGGCGATATCTATATCCGCAAGAAGCAATGCCCGCGATAATGTGGACTAGAGAATACAGCAGCGAGAACCGGGATGAAACTTCGTTCGATAGAGACCACACCGAGTCCGAACTGCATGAAGCTGAATC
>QBMP01000145.1 GCA_003242115.1 Phormidesmis priestleyi | reverse complement strand
TATGTGGCTCACCCTCAACAATCGTAAAATTGTATCTTATTTAATCCTCATTCCTATAGAAAATTTGGGCTATCTCGTCGCGGCCAAAAAATTGAGAAGTGATGTCAGTGAACTGAGGCATGAGGCAGCAGAGAGACCCGACTTCTGGCCATCCCAACTACCCATTGTGAAGATGGCACCCTTTGATAAGAGCCTATGTACCATGCGGGCGCTGAAGGTCTCGCTCAGATGGAAGCGTCGGCGTAAGTCATTACTCACTTGCGATTGCCCGCAGCTATGGGATTTGGGTAATGACTACCTACTTTACTTTGAAAAAATAGCGTACAGCGATGGCCCTGTCTATGAAGCGTCGGTATCAGGCTACCTAATAAAGAAGGTAGATTTCATTACAGCCGTGTTGGCTGCGTAGCTCCTTTCAAAAGAGTGATCACCTCACTATGAAGACCTTCCGCGAGTTGGCTTGGTCGTTACATTTATCAGTATTGAGAGAGTGATCGCCCCCAGGCATCGGTCTGCCATCGAGGTCGCTGCCGAATTACAGTCGAGTGATCGCCTTCAGCAGTCAAGCGCGATCACTGGTAGCTGTCGTGCCCTCTCTGTGCCCCTATGCCCTGCTGAGAGGGTGGCCAGGTTGCTAAGAGATATGGAGACCGCGATCACCGGTTGCACTCTTGTCGGCCCTAGAATCGGGCTCTTCCTAACTTTTGGTGATCCGAAGAAAAGGGGGCCGCGCAACCTTCAGCTTAGGATGAATCGCTTGGCTAACAGGTCAAGCCCGGCTCGCCCAAACATTTGTCGCTTGAGCATCTTTAGCCGGTTGTTTTGTCCTTCTACTTGTCCATTACTGACTTCCAGAGTGACCCCGGCTTTGACGGCATCATAGTCGTCTATCAATCCCTTAGCAAATGACCGAAATGCTTTGGTAGAGGCGTTCATTGCCTTTTTAAGGCAATCCTCAAGCTGCTCAGGTAGCCGCTGTCGTACCAGTTTCAGAAAGCCTTGAGCCAAAGAAATGGGTTCTGACAGATCAGGCTGCGCGGCCAGCTTTTCTAGAAGTTGTGCTTGTTCATCCTCTAAGGTTTCGGGATGCTGCAAGATGAGCCACTCTACCCGCCGAGCACTCAGCGGCTTTTGATTGGCGCTTTTGACTTTAGGGGCGGGGCCACGTCCTGGTAGACAATTAAGCAATTCAGGGGCTGGTCTCATCGGCGGGTCTGATTGACGCAGCGGCTGAAGATAGCGGGCAACCATCGCGTAGCTGCCGGTGAAGCCTGCTGAGAAAATCTCTTCAAACAGTCGTTTCGCATGGCGTTTTCCCTGTTGCCACTGCTCAATCAGGTAGGGTTTGTACGGGTCTAGGCCACTGCCATACTGCCGACTAGAGGGTTGCCATTCGGGAAAGCTCTCATGAGAAAGATAAGTGTAGACGGTGCGTTTGCCCATGCCGAGATGGTGAGCGATGTCTTTGATAGTATGGCCTTCTTTTCTCAGGCCGTAGACTTGATGGTAGTTTTCTAAGCGCTGGGTGCGCTTCGCCTCACGTTGCTGTTCGTGAGGGCTTTTGGGTTTGGGCAAGTCAGGTAAGTCGATGCCAGCGGCTTGAAGCTGGCTAGCTTCGACCGACTTAGGTAGTTTCCAGAAAGGTTTATACCAGTCACAGTTGCCTGAGGTTGATTCCCATGGATACTGGGCGTTGAGCGCTGGTATATTCGTTCCGCGAAACGGCCTTAATCGCTTGCGCTTTGCCATGGAAGGCTTTTTCGAGGGTCTCTTCCAGATTTTGCAGCAGGTGAAAGCGATCTGCCACTTGGATGGCCTCGGGTGCGCCCTCGCTCATACCGCGTTTGTAAGCTTTGGAGCGGTCGCGCGATAGGATTTCGACGCCAGGATGGGCCTTCAGCCAAGCTGCTAGAGTCTCTGCCGTTCGGTCTGGTAGCAAGGCAATCGGTCGATGGGCTTCTAGGTCAACTAAGATCGTGCCATAGTGCTGCCCTCGGCGTAGGGCAAAGTCGTCTACACCCAAAATACGAGGCGTTTTGACCGGCGGCAGGGGTAGGGCTTTGAGCAGATTGAGCAGCGTGCTGCCACAGCAGCGCAAGCCTATGTGGGCGCATAAGCGGGCACCCGCTTGACCGCCTGAGGCGAGGGCAATCGCCTGTAGATACTCGACTAGCCGCTGTGTTTTTCTGGCCCAAGGGGCGGCAACTTCAGCAAAGCGTTCAGTGAAGATGCGGCGCGGGCAGGCTGGATTGCTGCAAAAGAACTTACAGACCTGAACGATCAGCCTCAGACTGAATGACACACAAGGCAGGTCAGCTAATGTACGGCTGTAGCGACTATGAACCCGATCGCTCGGCGGGCCGCAGATCGGGCAAGCCGGTTGGACTTGGGTTGAGGTTAGCTTGAGGGTCAAGCACTGCTCTTTAGGCAGCAGATCATAGCTATCGAAATGAAGCAGATGAAGGCTAGGGAGCAGATATTGAAGCAGGTGCATGAGCAAAGCGCCCCAAAGATAGTAGCTTCAATAGTTTCCTGCTACTTGCCTTGGATCACCAAAAGTTAGGAAGAGCCTCCCTGGCTCTTCAATAGATACAGTGCCTGAACGCGCTCGTGCATCAGCAGCTTTTTCTGCTGCTTCATTAAGCGCAAGAGCCCCTCACTGCTTTCCCGAATCGCTATCTTGCTCATACCGCTCATGGCATCGGGTCTCTTCAGTAGACCTCTATTCTATCCGTAGCCTGTCAATACAAAAGTCGTATAAGTCCTAATATAGAAAAAACAGGTACGTTACGTTTTTTATACTGTATAAAATATTTTTACTGCTATTGAATGAGCAATGGTATATTAACGCTGGTTGATAAAAGTAATTGAGCCCATATAGGTCAAAGCTCTTTTCGCTCGACGCTATAGCTTGTATGGAATAAAGAGGCTTCCCTCCCCGAAAGCTTTTCTTGAAACTAAGCCTTATCTGCTTTAAGTATAGTCCACGTCAGTTATTTTACTGTTAATAGAATAGGCTCCAGAAATAATCAAGATAAAGTCTGTGTAAAGCCAGATCGAAAAGGAGGACTTAGCTATGCCAACTCAAGTTTCGTATCCAGGGGTTTATATAGAGGAAATTCCAAGTGGTGTTCGAACAATTACAGGAGTGGCCACCTCGATTACAGCATTTCTCGGACGTACTTTCCGTGGAACAGTAGACGAGCCGATTCTTATTAGCAACTTCGGTAATTTTGAACGAGAGTTCGGTGGCTTGCATTTTGACTACCCACTGACTTATGCAGTAAAAGACTTTTTCCTTAATGGGGGGAGCCAGGCATTAATTGTACGATTATTTAAGGCTCCTGAAGGAATCGAGGGCAGGGCAAGCCTTACTGGAGATGGGGCCAACCTAGAGGCGATGACGCCAGGAACTTGGGGCAATTTTTTAGAAGCTAAGAAAGACACCGAGGGAATTACAGAAACAACTTTTCCGGATATTCTCAAGCGGTATAGACTGGAAAACAAAGGCTTAGCGGTAAGTGACTTTTTTAACCTTTCCATTACGGACAAGTCATCTGGTAGAATTGAGCGTTTTCTGAATCTATCTGCCAAGCCTGAAGCAGGAGTACGTTACATTGAAACAGTTTTGGCTCAAGGATCTCAGCTAGTCCGGTTCAAGCAGTCCACATCTAGTGGTGCTACAGGCAGTAGTGAAACTGGCAGTGGTGAAGCAGGTGGAAGTCCTAGCGGCACTACTGGAACGGGTGGAACTACGAGCCCCACTGGGACGGAGGGAACTACGAGTTCTACCGGAGCTAGTCCTGACTTAGGAGGCAAAGACAGCGCTGCACTGGATCAGCCAGCTTATCTGGGAGGAGAAAGTGATGGGTTTGAATCGAAAAAGAAAGGGCTTTATGCTTTGGCGAAGGCAGATCTTTTCAATCTCCTTTGTATTCCACCAGACACATCAGAAGGAGATACTGATGTAGCTATCTATGATGCAGCATTAAGTTATTGTCAGAAACGACGTGCAATGTTGATTGTTGACCCCCCTAGTGGGTGGAAGAATAGTTCGGATCTAGTTTCCGATGCTCAAGCAAAACTCAGCGATCTTGGCTTGACCGGAGAAAGAGCACGCAATGGTGCTATTTTCTATCCTCGTGTTATGAAAGCTGATACCACCCGAGAGGGGGAAGTTCGGTCATTTGTTCCCTGTGGACTTATCGCTGGGATTATGGCACGCACTGATGCGACTCGTGGTGTTTGGAAAGCGCCAGCAGGACTAGATGCATCTCTCAGCGGAGTTCACGGGTTAGAGGTAAGTCTCATAGATCAGGAAAATGGAACGCTAAATCAGCTTGGGATCAATTGTTTGCGGTCCTTTCCGGTTAATGGAAGGGTTGTGTGGGGTGCCCGCACCCTGCGTGGGGCAGATCAACTCGCAGACGAGTATAAGTACATTCCAGTGCGTCGGCTTGTCCTCTTTATTGAAGAAAGCCTCTATAGAGGTACACAGTGGGCGGTGTTTGAGCCAAATGATGAACCGCTCTGGTCGCAGTTGCGTTTGAATATTGGGGCATTTATGAACGGTCTATTTCGCCAGGGAGCTTTTCAGGGGCGAACTCCTCAGGAAGCCTATTTTGTGAAATGCGATCAGGAAACGACAACGCAAAATGAGATCAATTTAGGTATTGTCAACGCAGTCGTAGGATTTGCGCCGCTTAAACCGGCAGAATTTGTCGTGATTAAGATTCAACAAATTGCTGGTCAAATTGCTGTTTAAGGAGAGAAAGAATGGAATTTGTTGTTAACACTGGGCGTCTCGATCCTTATAAGAACTTTAAGTTTCGCATAAAGTGGGACGGGCGTTATGTAGCTGGTATTAGCAAGGTGGGAGCCTTGAAAAGAACCACTGAAGTAGTCAAACATCGAGACGGAGGAGACCAAAGCGGATCTCGAAAGTCTCCTGGTCGAACTGAATATGAAGCTATTATGCTAGAGCGCGGTGTCACGCACGATTTGGAGTTTGAGTCATGGGCTAATAAGGTTTGGAACTATAAAAACGCTCAGGCTGGCCCAGAACAGCGCACCCGCGAGGCATCTCTGAAGGATTTTCGTAAAAACATTATTTTGGACATTTTTAACGAGGCTGGACAAAAGGCAATTTCATATAGGCTATATCGCTGTTGGGTTTCTGAGTATCAGGCATTTCCTGACCTGGATGCTAATGCCAACGCTGTCGCGATTCAATCTATCAAGTTGGAGAACGAGGGCTGGGAGCGGGATGAGGATGTGAAAGAACCTTCAGAGGAGAGCTTTTAAGCCGAGCCAATAACCCAGTAGGTATAGATGATTGGAGCATCCCTTATGCGCGCGCTATCTGTTCGAGAATTGTTGCAGGTATGGGAACAGGGCTGTTCTCAGTCACCAACCAACCGGGCACTGACGTTATTGTCGGTGGCTTGTCCAGATATAGCAATGAAGGAACTCGCGGAGTTAAGCATTGGGCAGCGAGATGCTCGTTTGCTATCTTTGCGGGAGTGGACGTTTGGCTCTCATTTGGTCAGTGTGGTGAATTGCCCAAGCTGCGGCGATCGCCTAGAGTTGAACTTCAGTATTGCTGACATTTGCACAGCTTCTGAGATTCCACCACCGTCTACCTTGTCTCTGAAGCAAGAGGGATATTTGGTGCGATTTCGCTTACCCAATAGCTGCGATGTTGCGAACGCCACTACTCAAGATGCTGTGATCGCCCAACAGCAATTACTTGAGCGGTGTCTTGTAGAAGCTTTGTATAAGGCGGAACCCTATTCGCTGGAGCAATTGCCCAAGGGAATATTGGATGCCGTAGTAGAGCAAATGGCTCTGGCTGATCCTCAGGCAGATGTGAAGTTCGCATTAACCTGTCCTGCCTGCCAACACGCCTGGAAATCTGTTTTTGATATTGTTTCCTACTTCTGGGATGAATTGAACGTCTGGGCTGTTCGTCTATTGCGGGAAGTGCATGTGCTTGCATCGGTTTATGGCTGGCATGAGACTGACAGTTGTATTTAGAGATGGTGGGTTTATGAGCAGCTATCTGGAGCATTTAGTAGGCCGGAGTCAGGGCGATGCCAACCAGGTGAAGCCACTCTTACCAACTCTCTTTGAGCCATCACCTAAAATTGGGGACTTAGACCAGCCTACTTTGGGTAGACCAAGTGCGTTTGGGATGGTTGCCTCCCTTGAGCAGAGCGATGCCGAGATGCAATCTCGCCAACCTCTTCAGGTTCAAGACGTGGAGCGTCCGACGCGATCACAACAGCGTTTCCCCTCGCCTTCTTTCGGTGGCCAAGCAGAACCTTACCCAACAAATGCCTTCCTAGCCACTAATCCTCAAGGCGACGAAGCCCAGCCGCAGGTATTCACTCAACCCGCCGAGTCCTCTGATAATCTTTCCTTGGTTGATTTGCTTACCCGAAGACCTCAGCCCCCTATCCTTCAACGCCGAGTCGATACTGTACCCTACGCCTCTAGCCCATCCAATTTGTCAGGATATCCAGATGGGGTAGAGGCGATGCGAGGCAATGTACCTGTGCCAGTGGTCAGGCTAAACCAGCCTGAAGAGCAGACCACCCTGAAGGATCTCGTGATCGCGCCCGCAGCGCCTATGCCTGCACCTGTTTCTGCTCATGCAGCTTTAGACATTCGCCCAGCCATCGAGTCTGTTTCGTCTACTCCGGTAGCTCCCTCTGTCGGGGAACCCACTATGATTCGTTCTGCTGGGGTGATGGTTTCTACTAACCCACTGCTGGCATCTCCTAGCATTCGCTCTTTGCTAGCCGAGCCAGTTGAGCCTCTGCCTAAAGTCTCATCGGCTCCCACCATTAACGTGACTATCGGTCGCATTGAGGTGCGGGCTATGCCCTTAGCTTCTGCTCAGGCTAAGCCTCGATCTGCATCTTCGGTGATGAGTCTAAATGAGTATTTACGTAAGCGAGGAGGTGGGACATGAGCAATGCCTTAGCGATCGCTGCTGTTACTACCACATTACGTCGGTTAATCGAGCAAAACTTACCCGACACAATCTCAGGGGCAACCGTTACTACTAAGCCCCTTGACAAGGCCTTAAAAACGAATAATGGGCCTGAGAGCGCCAGCAATAATCAGCTCAATCTATTTCTATACCAGACCGAACTGCATTCCCAATTACGTAATGATCCTCTACCAGAGCAGGCAAAATCAGGAGAAACCGGCTATCCGCCGCTAGCGTTGAACCTGTATTACTTACTCACGGCATACGGACAAGATGATGACGATACGATGAGTCATCAACTGCTAGGGCAAGCCATGAGTACGCTGCACGACCACCCCATCATGACGGCAGCGGACATCCGCTTAGCCACTGAAACGGTTCTACCCACCAGCAACCTGCACCAGCAGATCCATCACGTTCGCATTACGCCTCAGCCCATTTCCCTAGAGGATTTAACCAAGCTTTGGGCGACCTTTCAAACGCAGTATCGTATCTCAACAACGTATCAAGTTTCTGTTGTTTTAATTGAAAGCCTGCGTCCGACAAAAGCGCCGCAGCCTGTTCTCGCTCGGGGATCATCAGATGATGATGGCGTGGGCGTTCAACCGAATCTTGTTCCACCTTATCCTGAAATTGTAACCATTATTTTGCCTCACGAGCAGCCAAGCTTACGACTCAGTGATGCAATGCCTATTCTTTTGGTAGGTCAGAATTTTGTCGGTGGCAATGTGAAAGTTATGTTGCGTCATCGGAGTTTACTAGATCCTGTGGAGTTTCCTATTTCAGAATCTGATCTTTCTGAGACACAAATTTCTTTCACTATTCCCAACGCACCAGAACTTTGGCCAGCAGGACGTTACGGGGTTTCTATAACCTTGGAGCAAACCAAAGAGGGGCGAGTTATTCCCCGATCATCTAAAGAGATGTCGCTCTCATTAGCGCCTGAGATTTCAGCGCTGACAGCCAATCGGGATACTAATGGAGTTGTCACCATAACCGTAAACTTTACTCCAGCCGCCTTGCTGGAAGAATTTGTAGACCTCCCAACAAGCCCAAGCGCGATCTCTATTCCCCTCGAACAGCGCGTATTCTTAAGTCTACTGGAGGAAAACAGCGCATTCTCAGCGGGCGACAGCCTGCTGCCAGCCGAGTCTTTTCAAATTGCCGATTGGTCACCCGGTAATCCGATCCCTGAGTCGACTACAACCTTGACCTTTCGCTTAGGAACGGTTGACCCTGGTACTTACCGTGTCCGGCCTCGCCTCCGGATTGACGATGTTGAGAGTTTTATCATTCAAGATTACGCGGTTCGTCCGCCTCGCTTTGTTGACTATCAAAATCTGGTAATTCCATGAGTGATATAGAGCGCTGGCAACAAACGAATGATGTCTACCTGTCCAAGGCACTGCACTGGTTGCGGTTGCGACTGGCTCAGCAGATGCCGCCGCCTGCGCTTGCTGCCGTTGTTCGAGAGCCATCTCCCGACCGTAGTCGTTGGTGGCAGCGCTTGAAAAAGTCATCTTCGTCATCGTTTCCTCCTGTATTGTCTTCAGATCAACCCGTATCAGACGATGGAGACAACGTTGAAGCCGCTGCCGCTGCCATGGCTGAAGCCGCCAATGCTTCTCCGCCTCCAGCCTTAATTCAGCTAGCTCACCGTTTTGGCTTATCTGAGTTTGAGCAGCAGGTGCTCCTACTGTGTATGGCAATGGAGCTGGATCCCCAAGTGGTGGGTTTATGTGCGCGGGTGCAGGGGACAGAACCGGGCTATCCCACCTTTGCCTTGGCGCTGAGTCTGTTTGATAATCCAACGTGGGACGTGATGTCGCCGGAGCGACCGTTGCGCTTTTGGCGCATGCTCGAAATTAATCAGCCCGGTGCTCAACCCCTTACCACCAGCCCGCTTAGAGCCGATGAGCGCATCGTCAACTACATCAAAGGGCTGAATTACCTAGACGATCGCCTTGCCCCTTTTCTGTCGCCTTTAAACATCTCAACCACTGCTCAACTGCCTGATTCTCTTATGAAGCAGGTGAGTGACATTGTGGATCAGCTCAGTGCATCCTATCCCGCTCAGCAACCTACTTACATTCAGCTTACGGGGAGTGATGTAGTGACTAAGCAGTTAATCGCTCAGCGGGCAGCGGCCGAGTTGGGGTTAGCGCTGTACCGACTGCCGCTGGATTTATTGCCTAACCAGCTCGGTGACTTGGAAACTTTTTCGCGGCTGTGGCAGCGAGAGAGTGGGTTGTCCCCATTTACGCTGTTGATTGACCTTGAGGATCGCGATCTGAGCAAAGAAACCGGCCAAAACACGGCGGCACTGCGGCGATTTTTGGCTCAAAATCAGCTGTGGGTGTTTTTGAGCACGCGGGAAGTTCAACAATCGCTAATAGGTGCCAGCTTAGTAGTGGATGTGGAGAAGCCGACGACTCAGGAGCAAATTGGCCTTTGGCAGCAATCTCTGGGTTCGTTAGCGCCACCGACGTTACCTCAATTGGCGAGTCAGTTTAAGCTAACGCCAATCGCTATCCAGCATATTGCCTACGAGGTATTGCAGCAGGGGGCATCTCAAACCAGTGAGGACATTCAGCGGCAGCTTTGGGAAAGATGTTTGGCTGCAACTCGTCCTCAGCTGGATCTGCTGGCTCAACGTTTAGAGGTGAAAGCGACTTGGGATGATCTGGTGTTGCCTGACAATGAGACTGACTTACTGCATCAGATTGCTGATCAGGTAAGCGCGCGTAACACGGTTTACGAAACCTGGGGCTTTAACCAAAAGATGAGCCGGGGCATGGGCATTAGTGCGCTGTTTGCGGGGGAAAGTGGCACGGGTAAAACCCTAGCTGCTGAGGTAATTGCGAATGAGCTACGGCTGAATCTGTACCGGGTTGACCTTTCTTCGGTGGTGAGTAAGTACATTGGCGAAACGGAGAAAAACCTGCGCCGCCTGTTTGATGCGGCGGAAGATGGTGGGGCGCTGCTATTTTTTGACGAGGCGGATGCCTTGTTTGGCAAACGCAGTGAGGTGAAAGACAGCCACGATCGCTATGCCAATATTGAAATTAATTATTTGCTTCAGCGGATGGAAGGCTACGGTGGGTTAGCCATTCTGGCGACTAATATGAAAAGCAGCATGGATCCAGCCTTTGTGCGGCGGTTACGGTTTATTGTGACGTTTCCGTTTCCGGGACTTAAGGAGCGCGGGCAGATTTGGCAACGGGCGTTTCCTTCTCAAACGCCTACTCAACACCTTGAGTTTGACCGTCTGGCCCGACTCAATCTGACGGGGGGCAGTATTCACAATGTTGCTCTTAATGCTGCATTTTTGGCGGTGAAGCAGGAAGCTCCTGTCAATATGCCTTTGGTGTTAGCAGCTGCCCGTGCTGAGTTTCGCAAGTTGGGTAAATCGCTTAATGAAGCTGATTTTCGCTGGCAACTGCCCCCGGCTCGATCCGCTCCCGCACTGGAACCAGAACTGCCGCCCCCGCAGGTCATTGCTCCAGCACCAGAGCCAGCACTAGCACCGCCGCCACCGCCACCTTTACCGGAACCAACAGTAGCCTTGCCCAACCAACCTATCCCTGTTCGCCGTAGACGTTAGTCTGTGAGGTCGTTAGTGTGAATGTTAATCTGCATATTGAAAGGCTAGTTTTAGAGGGCATTGACCTGTCGCCTCGTGAGCGATCGCAACTGGATGTT
>QBMP01000144.1:6890-10748 GCA_003242115.1 Phormidesmis priestleyi | reverse complement strand
GGAGGACATTCCTTGGCGATCCTATTCTGCCTAGATTACAGCCTGAGTAGTTACGGACAATGTTAAATGAACTGACCAAAAAAACATCAGATCCGGCAGTTGAGCAACAATGGATAGATATGAAGATACCTGAGTTGAAAGTCCTGAGCAAAGCGCCTTCTTTTGGATTTGGCAACGTATTAGCTAATTACTCTTTTCTTGCTTTCCTACAATACTTTGGAGATGAAGCACGTGCCACTGAAGGGTATTCACTAACGTTTAGTTTTTTTGAGCCAATAGTTGCTCATGATCCACGCTATCGCGATTTCTATTTATTCTTATCGGGAGCCGGTTCTACTTATGCTGGTGACCCTGCAAGGTCTGTTGAGCTTATGGACAAAGGGTTAAGCCAATTAGCCCCTAACGAACCGCCTAATGGATATTATATTTGGCGATATAAGGGAACTGATGAATTGCTCTTTTTGAATGATGGAAAATCAGCTCAAAAGTCTTTTGAAATGGCTGCAAAGTGGGCTCATGAATCTAGTGACGAAGCAGCTAGCACGGTAGGAAAAGTATCAGAACAAACTGCACAGTTTTTAGCAGATAATCCAGCTAGTAAGCTTGCTCAAATTAACGCTTGGGGCAGTATTTTAACAACAGCCTTAGATGACGAAACACGTAAGAGAGCGATTACGAGAATTCAAGCGCTGGGCGGTGATGTTGTGATCGGGGGCGACGGGCAGCTTCAGATCAAGTATGCTCAAGTTGAAGAAACTCCTGGTGGAGGAAAGCCCGATAGCTAAAAGACTGAGTTAGCTTTCTCTAAATGCATCCAGGTTTATCAAAACAAAGCGGGTGGAAAGAGATTGTTTAGAAGAATCATCTCTAGACTGCTTTGTGTTTTAGCAGAAAAGTCAGAAGGAAGTGGGCCGTCTATATGCCGACTAATCGTGCCAAAGCCTAAGCGCTGATTCCTGTTTTGATGGATCGGCGCTTTTTGCGTTACCCATTCGTGAAAGCTGGCTGACTGCACCATAGCGCTTTTCAGTTCGTTAGCGGCGCGGTCAATATCACTTACCACCGGGACGAAGTCGCTGGGCATCGACAGCAAAACGCTCTTGAAAAGCGATCGCTCAGCCCCTTTAGGATTTTGCCAAGCAGCGATCGCACTTCCCGCCGCCGTCTCCTCACTCACTTCAATCTCAACCTTCTCCCCCAAATGAGTCTGCGCTAGCGCCAATATTGCTTGATTCAGAGGCGTCGGCACCTTCTCAAAAGCCATCCGCGCCTTATCGAAATCTCCTTGCCACCAGCTCAAGCTGCCTAACAACTGATTAAAACGAGCCGCCGATTCCTCAGTGTTTGCTTCAGCTAGCCGTCGATTCAGTTCGTTTTCAAAGCTAGTAAGCACCTGCGGATAAAAAGCGGCAAGCTCGGGCGATCTCCAGATAGGACTCGTGAGCAAAGCAGGCTGCTGCAAAAGCTCATTTACCATCGCCTGAAGCGCAAGTTCTGGCTTATTTTCCTTTAGGAGGCTATAGCCCAAAGCAAAAAAAGCCCCTCTTTTATCGGCAACAAGCTGTGTCGCTTTGAGAAAATTTTGCGTAGCTGCATGAGGATCTGAATTGACCAACAGCCAGCCTAAATTGGAATAGCCAAATTCTTGATTGGGAGAGAGAGCGTTTGCTTTTTTAAACCAATCTACACTTTCCTGCCTAAGCGTCTCCTGCTGCTGAGCATCTTCGCTTTGGTAAGCTAATTCTCCTAAATTCCAGGCTAGCTGATAAGGATAGTAAGGCTCCCAAGGTGCTAGCTCGTGAGCTTTGGTGAGGTAAATAACAAAGCTAGCAAAATCGTTTTGCTGAAGCGCTAAAAAGCCTTGACTAGAGAGCATCCAAGCTCGATGAACCGGATATAGCCAAAGTGAGACGGCTGCCAGAACGCCTGCGCCTGCTAGCACAGTGCGTTGATAGAACGAATGGCTACGGGGAGTGGCAGGAGATGGATTTGAATGGTGTCTACTGTGGAAAATTAGCGTTGCGATGAAAATGATCAGCGTACCGCTGATACAAATATTGTCGAGCTGGTAGTCGGTAATGGCATAGACGCTATAGCCAACAAGTCCGCTGATGATGCCGATAATCACCAAAGAAGGGGTTGAAGCGATCTCCGAAGTAGCTGCCGAAGCCTGATCAGTGCGTGAAGTATTTTTGCAGCAGCGCCAGCTCAGATAGCTGACAGTCGTGAGCGTGATTAGTGTAAGCAGCGCTCCGGCAATGCCTAACTCTGCCCAAAGCTGCGCCGGGGTGCTGTGTAGCTGATAGGTGAGTTCGGCTTCTGTGCCCGCCCAAGCAGGGCGATATTTTTGGTAGAGCAACGCGACGCTGCCAAGACCTGCACCTAAAATGGGATGATCTTGCCCCATGTACCAGCCAGTGGCATTGGTGATGAGGCGATAGGGCGCAGCGCCACTGGCGTTGTGATTGAACAGAGCCGTGAAGAGAGGGCGGATGCGATCGCTGCTGACCCCCCAGAGAGCGATCGCGCCAAATCCGATAAGTCCACTGCCCAATAGAAGCTTACGAAACTGAGGATACTGCCAGACCGATAGACTGATAAAAACAGCCAAACTAGCGACCAAACCAAACCAACTGCCCCGCGAAGCCGTGCTATATAGCGTGACCAAGCTGAGCGCAAACCCACCTAGCCAAGCTATTCGCTGCCAACCTCGCTGAGAGAATGCTAAACCAAAGAGTAAAGGTAACGCCAGCAACAAATAGCCAGCGACATAGTTTTGATGCCCAATAGGGTGCCAGTTACGCAGTGTGAGAATTTCTAAATCAAAACTTCTTTCAATGCCGTAGCTTTTGAGCTGCTGTAGGGTTTGCTGATAAGGCCGAACCGTTTGAAAAAACCAGGAGATGAGGCTAAGCCCGCTGAAAATAACGCTGAGCCCCCCTTGAAAAATAAGCAAATAACGAACGCGGTTTGCACTGGTGAGCCACGAATTCAGCACATATAGAAAGGCAATATTGCAAATAGCGGCCCAGCTATACCAAATGGCCTGATGAGAGAATTGGGCAAATGTAGCGCTGAGCACAAGGACGCTACACCAAGCACCTGCGAGCCAGTCTAACCGGGAACCTAACCGCCGAAAAGATCGTTGCCATAGCTGAAATAGCAGCGCGATTGGGCCTAGCATGAGGCCAAACTGCCAGAGAAAGACCCAAGGCCATTTGACCATGAGACTGTTGCTGTTGGGCAGTAGGGTGAAGAACGTATAAAAGGTGATGGTGGCTAGTGCGATCGCTTTAGGTAGCAAGCTAGTGGATTGAGTTGGCGCTGAGGATGCGGCGATCAAATCTTTCTGCATAAAACTGTTATTTTGAGCTAGTTTTTATAGGAGGTAGCTGGAAATGGTTTTGGCTAGGAGGAATGAGTGCGAGGTCTTGCGCGGCGATATCGGCCATTTTTTGATCTAGCTGAGGAAATTCTCTGGGAGGAATGGAAAACAGATTGAATTCGTTTAGCAGTGGGCTATCGCTAAGGCCATCGGCAGATAGGATTTGATGGATGTTGCTAGCAGCAGCATTACGATACGCGAAAGCTAGCCCATAGCGAAGATTTTGGCTGTTTGGCTGAGTCACGGATGTAAGCCACTTACGCAAATCACGATGGGTGCGAATGTTATCTATAACGGTTTGTTTTTCGGCAGGAGTTCCTTTAAAGCCTTTTAAGAATTCGGCAAGATGCTGCTCCGGCGTGAGCCAAGCTTGTAGTAGAGTTGCTTTCGCGAAAGTGTTTTCTAGATCCGTTTTTGAAGTGTTTCTCGGACTGGTTTTGATAATTTGAGCTAATAAGTTTGAAGCCGATTTT
>QBMP01000144.1:6321-6880 GCA_003242115.1 Phormidesmis priestleyi | reverse complement strand
TCTTCTTCGATTTGTAGGATGGCTTGAATAAGCGGGCTGAGGCTTTCAGTATTAAGCGTTGTCGTAAAATCATTTGGCGATAGCTGGTGCTGCCACCACTGCGTTACAGCCATTTGCTGCTGTAGCCAAGCAAACTGGTTGGAGTTGGGTGAAGTACTATCTAACACCTGTTGCCAAGCCGTTAGGGTGCGGTTAGCAACAGCCGGTCGTAAATCTGCGAAGGGCTGATTTTCCCAGAGCGGATCGGTAAGGAAAATAGGATTGGCCAAACTCTCTAGTACAAAGGCAGCGATCGCTTTCTCCTTTTTTTGCTGTTTGAGATAGGTCAGGCCGAGCGTGTAATACGTATATTGTTGACTGCGTGGCAACAGTAAGGCAGTACGGCTAACAAAGGCTTCTGCTTGCTGTGGATCTGTATCTAACAAGAGAACGGCTAGGTTTTGATTGAACCAAGGATCGTTAGGAGCTGCTTTGAGAGCGGTTTTGAAAGCGACTATAGCCTCATCCGTCAGCGTGTTGTTATTTTTTAGATTACTAGCGTTTGCCTTAACCGCAACGA
>QBMP01000144.1:3071-6311 GCA_003242115.1 Phormidesmis priestleyi | reverse complement strand
CGCTAGCGCTGCATAGGTAGGGTCCCAAGGAATGAGCTGGCTAGCCTTCATCCATTTGGCGTCAGCATCGGCAAAGTTGAAGCTTTCTTCTGCTTTTTGGGCGGCGTCAGCGAGATAAAATCCGGCATCAGCTCTGGCCCAAGTTTGAATGAGAACACTGAGATAAAGCAACAGACACAGGCTGATGAGTCGGCGCGTGGGCTGTGCAAGCGGCTTGAGTGGGGCAGCGACAAGATACGTATCGGCCAAGCTAATGAGCAGCACTGTAGTGATGAGTAACGTACTCGCGATGCCAATATTTTCGAGCTGATAGTCACTAAGGCTCGAAATTGCGTAGGCGAACCAGCTAGCGCCAATGCTATAGAGCAGGATTCGATCTTCTCTATGGGTAATTTTTTTGTGTAGGGCAATGCCTATCATTAGCAGCCTGCCTAACCAGAGTAAATAGCCACTGAGCCCAATAATCCCTAGCTCTGCCAAAATTTGAGCAGGCATATTATGCAACTGCTGCACAAGCTCCAGCCCACCGCCAGTTTCTATCGGGCGATAGAGATTGTAAACGCGGGCGAGGTTGCCGGAGCCAACGCCTAGTAATGGGTGAGATTTGAAGATGTTTTGTCCGGCTTCGAGCATAAACAGCCGATCTTTGGTGGGGCCGTCGTCGATTTGATTAATAGAGAGGGCTGCGCCCCCATTGGCCAAGTTGGCTGATGGGTTGATGTGGATGAGCGATCGCATCCGAGGATTGCTGAAAAATGCACCTAATGTCAGCAGGATAATCAGAACGAGAGCAATCCAGCTTTTGCGAGTTTTGGGTGGGTGATGAGTGAAATATAAGGGCAGAGAGATAACGACTAAAGCTAAAGCGCCCACCAATGCCCCGCGAGAACCGCTGATGTAGAGAGCAGCGATATTAAGCGAAACTGCGCCATAGCCGAGCCAACGCCATTTATGCGCTTGAGTCAGCGTGAAGCCAACAATGAGCGGCATAACGAGCAAACAGTAGCCCCCGACAAAATTGTGATGACCCAACGGGAAAGGATTGCGAATGGCTGCGTAAAAGTCGGGCGATGTCCACATCTTAGCGGTAGGTCGCCAATATGACAGGCTAATAAGGCTAGTGATGGTGCCACTAAAAGCAAGGCCAAACCAGAGCTTTTGCCGAAGATCTAGGCGATGGCGAAGCCAGCTAACCGTAAGATATAAACCAATTCCGTAGCTCGTAAATAGCAGAAAATTCCATCCGGCAACTAGCTTGAACTGGGCAACAACGCTAGAGAGCGCGCTCCCTAGCACCATAAAAAGAACGATGGGATCTAACCGATGCCCCAGACCAGAAAAGGGCTGCAAAAACTGACGGCTCATCCAGATTCCCCAGCTAACCAGAAGCCCAAATGCGCCTTGCCATAGCAAAGCGTAGGGCCAACTAACCATGAGCGTGTAGCTATTGGGCAACCAAGTAAAGCTAAGCAGCAAAAAAAGACCCAGCATTCCTAGCCATTGGCCTTTCCAGCTTTTGGTATGGGCAGAACTATGGGTTATCGCAAGGATAGAATCATCGGCAGATGTCATAGTTTAGAGAAAATACTTAAGCGACTGGCTTAATATGCCCCTTTCCCTAAACAAACTATTTTGATGGTTTCTAATAAAATCTCTAGATCTAAATTTAGCGACCAGTTATCTATGTAGTGAAGATCTAGCCGCACGGCATCATCGAAGCTTTTGATGGTGGAGCGGCCTGAGATTTGCCAAAGGCCGGTAATACCGGGAAGTACCTGATGCCGAACGTGATGCCAAGGCTCAAATAGGGCGGTATCGCGTAAAGGTAGAGGCCGAGGGCCGACTAGGCTCATTTGGCCTAGAAGGACGTTAAAAAGCTGAGGCAGTTCATCTAAGCTGGTGCATCTGAGAAATTTGCCGACTGAGGTAACGCGCGGATCGCTGGTGACTTTGAACATCACGCCGTCTATATTTTCGTTTTTCTGCTCTAGGCCAGCTTGCAGGTGAGGGGCGTTGACAACCATCGTGCGAAATTTCCATACCTGAAAGACTTTGCCGTGTAGGCCGGTGCGTTCTTGGCAAAAAAAAGCGGGGCCAGGGGAGGTCAGTTTGATGGCGATCGCAATTAACAAAAATAAAGGCAAGAAAATCAGGAGGGCGATCGCTGCTAAGCAAACATCTAGCCAGCGCTTGAGTCGATAGTCGAACCCGCGAAAAAAAGACGCCTCGATTCGGAGCGTGGGCAGGCTAGCAAAAATCTCTGGAACGCCGCGCCGGTAAATCATCTCACGGCTTGAAGGCAATAGCCTGAGCACAATCCCAATACTACGCAATTGCCAAAACAGCCTAGAAGCTAGGTTAGCATCGGGAATATCTTCGGCGAGGACTTCTTCTGGTCGGTGTCGAATAATCGATTGAAAAACGGCTGCTGAGTGCGCGGTCGATGCAATAGCGGCTCCGACGACTTGGTAATGCTGCTGCTGATTGACGAGCTGTGAAAGGGATGCTAGCCGATTAGCCGGGGCAATAATAAAGACGGTGGTTGGCTGTCGTTTGGCGGCGAGCCGATGCAAGAGTGCATTGGTTGCTAGTCTGGCGGTAACTACCGTAACGATGCTGCTAAACCAAGCTGAGAAGAAGAGCGATCGCGGTAGGTCTAAATGCGGATCGTAAAAATAGCTGATAACCAGCGAGGCAAGATAAACGTAGCTGACGAGCTGGGCTGCTTTGGCGTAATCTTTGGCGGCGCTGATGTAGCTGTAAAGCCGACAGTGGGCAAACAGCGCCACCGTAAACAGGACAAACAGCCAAAAAATGCTAGGAAAGCCTAGCCATGTCCACCAAACAAAAGAGCTGGGTACAGGAGAATAAAACTGGTTGAGAAATTGGGCGAGTTTCCAGGCGACAGAAATAGAAAGGATGTCACTGGTGACTAAACAAAACCCTCTAATTTTTGTTTGAGTGGAGCGCTTGGCTGGAAAAAATCTGCGAGAAGCGCGGATATCTGTTGATGAGCCTGATAGTAGATGCAGATGTTTGGCAGGCCGGGTTTTCATGTCTAAGGCAGGTTGGTTTTCTCATTAAAATGAGAGGATTTACTATTTAACCAAAGTATCGGAAGGATAGAATCGCTGCGTGATATTGCTGATAGCCTGTTTAATTATTTGCCCAGTAAAAAGAACAATGAAAGCAGAGTTGGTGAGTAAATACCGAGACCAAAGCCTTCTGGGTTCTTTGATC
>QBMP01000144.1:2589-3061 GCA_003242115.1 Phormidesmis priestleyi | reverse complement strand
TCGAGACCGCACATCATCATCCATCTGGGTGCCTGGGTGACCTCTCCACTGTGAAATTTGAAGGCTGCACCGACGCCAATCATGACTGCATCTAGCTTACCCAACTGTCGATACATCCATTCTTCTTGTTTTGGACAGCCCAGCCCGACGAAGACAACGGCTGCGCCCGAGCGGTGAATGCGTTCGATGGCGGCGGCGGCTTCTGCGGGCGTTAAGGCTCTGAAAGGTGGCGAATGCGTGCCTGCTATTTTGAGGTGTGGGAAGGTTTGTAATAGCTGAGTGGAAAGGCGTTGAAGGGTTTGGGGAGTGCTGCCATATAGGTAGATGGATGAGCTGAGGTGAGTGGCGCGATCGCACCAGGCCAGCATCAGGTCTGGGCCATATACACGGGGCTGATCTTTTGCGCCTAGCCAGCGCATTCCCCATACCAGCGGCATTCCATCAGGCGTTACCAAAGCGGCCTGATCTAGAA
>QBMP01000144.1:0-2579 GCA_003242115.1 Phormidesmis priestleyi | reverse complement strand
GGCGGCGATGATGTAGGCAGATTGGTGGTTTTGGGTGAGGGTTTGGATGCGATCGCACGCGCTTGCATAATTAGTTTCACTAACGCATATCCCTAAAATAGGCTTTGGCATAGTCTCAACCTAGACGTTACAGTATGCTCATGCCTTCACTTAGAACTTTGCTTATTCCATTGCAAAAGCTGAACCATATGTATTAAGGTTCCCCAAGTCAAAATCAGAAATCAACGAAGGTTGTTTGTTATGACCTTTACACTAGAGAAAGGTAAACTTGCTCGATAGTAGCTGCTAGACGTTCCCAGCTATATTGATTTTCTACTTTTATCTTTCCTGCTTTTCCCATGGCTTTAGCCTGTGTGGGATGATTTAACAAGTCGATAATTCGAGAGGCGATCATATTAGCTTCTTGATCGACTAGGTAACCGTCTATTCCTTCTTTAATCACGTCAGAAATTGCTGGAATATTTCCACCAATAACAGGTTTCTCAAACTGCCAAGCTTCTGTATAGACACTACCAAAGCTTTCTTGCAGCGAAGGAACGCATAGAAGTGTGCAAGCCGCCAAAGCATCGGTTTTGTCTTGAAGAGAAACCTTTCCTAGTCGCTTGATACGAGGATCTTTGAATAGCTTAAATACCTTTTCTGAGTCTTTGACAGCAGGGCCGACAAAAACAAAGTTAACATCAGGAAACTTCTTCCAGACTAGCTTTGTAGATTCTAAGACTTGACGGTATCCTTTGTAATCGTAGTGCTGTCCTAGGAATAGAACGAAAGGGCCAGAGATAAAATGCTTGTTTAAGAAAGAATCTGAAAAAGCAGTAGATGCAACCACTGGCCCAGTACCCGTTACGTGAATTCTCTCCGCACTAACGCCTAACTGTACTAACGTTTTTTTTTCGGTAGGCGTTAGTGCAATCACAGCATCTGCTTGTCTGTAAATATCGTTATACGCTTTGTATCGCCATCCTACCCAGCGGGGATGGTGGACGGGTGTAAGGACGAAGGGAATATTGAGATCGCGAGCAGCCTTTAGTGAGGCATAACTAATCCCTTCGCGCCCGATTCGCATATTGTGAATTAAGTCCGCTTTTTCAGCGTAGGGCAAAATATGGTTATAGATACAGTGGGCAATACGAGGTAGCGCCACTGGCATAAGTGGATAATAGAGCGGTAGCCAGGGCAGCAGGCTGATCTTTTCCTTTGCGGTTAAGCCCAATCGGTGTACGTTTATGCCATCGACAATGTAGTCGTGTTCGGATTTTGGAGCGCGGATCGTCGTCCCTAACAGCCAGTCAGTCCGGTTCTCTTCCCAGTGGCTAACCACCTGTATCTTGTGCCGCCCCTTTAGAGACTGAGCCGTCATATGATGCAGCATTTGAGCCCCACCAGTAGAAGGCGGATAGGCGGTAGTGGAGTATAAGAGCTTCATAGCGTTGATAATTTCTTGCTATCGACTGCCGTTCTGTATACTTCGATTGTTTTATCGACTGATTTCTCCCAGGTAAACTGTGAGGCACGGGCTATAGATCTCTGTGAAAGCTCTTTTTGCGATCGCTCGTCATTCATAAGTTTCCACATTGCATAATGCAGTCCATCTTTGTTTGTAGGATCGATCAAAATACCTGCATCTCCAACCACTTCAGGCAGCGAACTTGTATTTGATACAATCACTGGCGTTCCGCACTGCATAGCTTCTAAGGGAGGCAAGCCGAAGCCTTCGTAGAGCGAAGGATACACAAACATCAGCGCTCCACTATAAATGGGCGCTAAGTCTTCGTCAGGTAAATAGCCTGTAAAAAAAACGCAAAAATCGGCTTGTTTTTCCAACCGTTGACGCCGACAAGCACTAAATTCAGCTCAGCAGCCGGATGCAACTCAACAAGATCGGAGAAGGCATGAATTAAAAGCTCTATATTTTTCCGAGGCTCTAGCGTGCACAAGCTCAGCACGTAAGGGCTTCTGGGTATATTGTATTTATCTAAAACTTTATTAATACAAGATGAGTCTTTAACAGGATAGAAGTAACTAGCAGCAGCTAACGGCGTAACAAAAACTCGGGCTGAATCCATCCCTGTATACTGGCAAAAATCTCGTTTAGTATGCTCGGAAATACATATAATCCAGTCTTTTTTGATATCAATGCTATTGAGTTGCTCAATAGCTCGCTTGTGAACCTTTGGAACTACAAACTTTGGAAAGAGGACGGGAATAAGATCGTATACTGTTAGGATACGCGGAACCTTGTCTAAAACTTTAGTATTCGGCAATGGGGAATAAGAACCGTGGTAAACATCGTATGTACTTGTACTATGGAATGCGAGTGCTTCTCTTCTTGCTATTTGGCTTCCAATAATCTGCAAGAAACGTCCAGCTTTGTATTGCAGAGATCTTCTTGATTTCGCTGAGTCAATTAATCTTTTTTGAATATCAACTAACTTTGAATACACACTATCTATGTGTAATCGACTGTAGTAAGTTCTGTTAAATGCTGATAGCAAATTAGGTTGTTCATCCCGGAAATACATAAAGCTACTAACATCGTCCCAAAGAGTTGTCTCTTTGTTTAGCGCAACAGAGAGTAC
>QBMP01000143.1:1993-10804 GCA_003242115.1 Phormidesmis priestleyi | reverse complement strand
CCACTGATTTGCCCACAATTTGCCACTGATTTGCCGCCGAGCTGACGGCTACAGCAGCTTTTTCAGCAGAGCGAGTTTGCCTTTGTAGGGCGGATAGCGCAGGGCCAGATCGAGCCAAGTCGGATTTTTCAAAATACTTTTGGGGTGAGAAAAAGTATCAAAGCCTGATTTGCCATGAGCCACACCCAGCCCACTTTGCCCGACCCCGCCAAACGGCAAATCGCTGACAGCATACTGACTCAGCGTTTCGTTGAAGCATAAACCGCCCGATGAGGTTTGAGTTTCTATGGCCTTTTGCTGCGCTGCATCGGCTGAAAACAAATAGATGGCTAAGGGTTTGGGGCGCTGATTGATAAAGGCGATCGCCTCGCTAAAATCGTCATACGTCACCACCGGCAAAATCGGCCCGAAAATCTCTTCACGCATCGCTGCCGCTGTCTCCGGCACCTGATCGATTACCGTCAAAGCCATGTAGCGAGCGTTCGGATCGCACTGGCCACCGATCACTTTTTGCCCACTAGCTAGAGCCTCATTCATCAGCTCATAAAGCCTTTGGAAATGGCGATCGCTCACAATTCGACCATAGTCATCACTGACCGCCATATCCTCCCCAAAAAACTCAATCACAGTGCGCGCGATCGCCTGCATCAAGTCAGCTTTCACCGCCCGCTGCACCAGCAAATAATCAGGAGCCACACAGGTCTGCCCGGCGTTAAAGCACTTACCCCATACAATCCGCCGCGCCGCGACCGCAATATCTGCCTGCTCGCTCACCACACACGGATTTTTGCCGCCTAGCTCTAGCGTCACCGGGATAAGGTGCTCAGCCGCCGCTCGCATCACGATTTTGCCAACCGCCGGACTGCCGGTAAAAAAGATATGGTCAAACGGCTCGGCCAAAAGGGCTTGAGCGGTTTCTACGCCGCCTTCTTGTACCGTTACGTAATGCGGCGAAAACGTTTTGGCAATCAGCCTCGCCACCTGGCTCGACGTCTGAGGAGCCATTTCAGATGGTTTGATCACTACGCAGTTACCCGCTGCAATCGCACTCACCAATGGCCCCAACGCTAGCTGAAAAGGATAGTTCCACGGGCTAATAATCAGCACGACACCCAAAGGCTCCGGCACAACTCGTCCGGTTGCGGGCAAAAAAGGCAGCGGAATTTTGGCCCGCCGACCCCGCATCCAGATCGGCAGATGCTTCAGCGCCTGCTTAATTTCACTGTTAATAAGCGCTAGCTCACTGACATAGGCTTCTAGCTCACATTTGCCTAAGTCCGCTTTGAGGGCTGCATAAATGTCATCTGCGGCCTCTTCTATACTGGTTTGCAACCTTTTGAGCTGAGTGCGCCGAAAGCTAAGTTCTAGCGTCTCGCCACTCGCAAAGTACGCCCGTTGCGCTGCCAAAATATTTTGCATGGCTTTTAGATAGCTAAGGTGAGGGTTACATTTAGCTAAATTATTAACTAAATTAATAGTGAAAAGGAATGGTAATCAGCGGGCTGAGCGAAAGGGCGATCGCCACCCACTGCCAATCGATACGTCCAGCGCCTTTATCAGCAGTGCCCTGATCCGACGCCTGAAGCAAATCACTTTCTAATAAAGCATCTACTCTCTGCGCCAAGCGGCTACGCGGTGCCGCGCAGCTAAACCCTGCACAAACCGCCTCATCCACCATCAGCGGCGCAGTAATCACGCTCATCAGCGACTCTGCCAACACCAGCGGATCAACTTTACGCACAGCCCAGCCATCCGCCCGAATTTCCCGAAAAAGCAGCAGCTCTTGCCACAGCGCCTCAGTATGCGGCAGCCATCTTGTTAAGCGCCGCAGTCCGCCCAGCCAAAAGAACCAAAACGTGTCTCGATAATGCGCATGGCCCGACTCATGAGCCAGCACAGCCGCCAAATGCTCATCATCTAAATACTCAAGCAATCCCTGACTGACCACCAGCTCAGATGACCACAACCCTACCTGAGCGCTAAAAACGGCGGGTACATCGAGAATACGACCAGTTACGGGCGCTGACGCTATACCATCAGAACCATCAGGATTCTCAGGATGAATTTTTATGGGCTTTTGAGGATAGCGCCGAATTTCAGCTAGCGTATTGCGCACTGACCAAACAAGCTGTGCCCATAGCGCGATCGCTGCTGCCAAAAAGCCGACTGCCAAGGCGTAGCTAAGCTTTCCTTCCCAAGGATGAGCCGTACTGATGCCCATTGCCACCACTGCCACCGCTGTCGCCACCAGCAGCAATGGCGGCACCACAAAAGCCGTCAGCGTAGAGTGCCAGCGCGATCGCCAAGAATAGCTAGATCCCGCTCGAACGGACATCGCCTTAGCCGACCTATCGCCAGCAATCAGACGAGTCGTGACCGCGATCGCTAGCGCCAGTCCAATCATTTGCAAATGCATCATGGCTGCTGACCTCTCGCTTGTCGCGCGGCCTGAATTTTTTGAGCGATCGCATCTAGCTGCGCCAAACTCGCATCGTCTAGCGTATCGGCAAAAGCCGCCACAATATCGGGCGATCCGACCGCTAAAAACCGATGGAGCTGTTCATGGGCTTTGAGAATAGTTGCCTGCTGTTGAGAAACAAGCGATCGCCAAACATAGACCCGGCCCTTACCCTTTTCTGCCAAAGCCACCTTCTCACAGCTCACCCAGCCTTTTTTTATCAGCCGTTTCAACACCGTCGAAACCGAAGAATAGGTCAGCTCTCGATCAATATCCGCCAAAATATGCTGATGCACCGCCGTTGCCGAGGTCGGCCCCAGCCGCCACAAAATCTCAACAATCTCAGTTTCCAGCGGCCCCAACGTGAGATTGTGCGGTTGGTAGGGCGGAAAAGCAGCCATTTACTAAGCCATCCAGTCGAGGCATTGCATCTTGCCTTTAAAGGCTATCACCGAATCTTCATACCTAAGCGCCAGTGCTGCCCAAAAAAGCAAAAAAGCACATCAAAAAGGCTCCTCTAACTCTAAATTTAGATTAGAAAAAGAGGAGCCTCAATCATTAAGCTCATTAAGCCAATTAGCCGCCAATTAGCTATTAAGCCAATAGTGGCAACTAATGCTAAACGCCAACAGCCGTCCGCTCAGTCGCCGCCGCCTTGAGCGCTGCAACCTTATCCGTCTTCTCCCAGGGTAAATCCAGATCATCGCGGCCAAAGTGACCATAGGCCGCCACATCCTGATAAAACCGGCCATTGCGCTCTTTAGGCAAACCGCACAGGTTAAAGGTTTCAATAATGCCCGCAGGCCGCAGCTCAAAATGTTCGTTGATCAAATCCAGCAGCTTGTCATCGTCAATGGTGCCCGTGCCAAAGGTTTCTACAAAAACGCTCGTCGGCCTCGCCACCCCAATCGCATAGCTAAGCTGAACTTCACACTTATCAGCCAGACCAGCCGCCACAATGTTTTTAGCCACATACCGGCAGGCATAAGCCGCACTGCGATCCACCTTAGTAGGGTCTTTCCCCGAAAAAGCGCCGCCGCCATGACGCGAATAGCCCCCGTAAGTATCCACAATAATTTTGCGTCCAGTCAGCCCCGAATCTCCTTGAGGCCCACCAATCACAAACTTGCCGGTCGGGTTGACTAAAAAGCGCGTTTTTTCTGAAGGCTGCAATGCCAAGCCAGCAAAAGCCGGTAGCACCACTGCTTTCCAAAGGTCTTGCCTAATCTTGGCCTGCACGTCTTCATTACTGCTCAATTCGCCAATGGTCTCGGTGTGCTGAGTAGACACCAAAATTGTGTCAATCCCAACTGGCTTACCGTCTTCATACTCGACCGTGACTTGAGTTTTGCCATCGGGGCCCAGGTAAGCCAGCTCACCGCTCTTTCTTACCCCAGCTAGCCGATAAGAAATCCGGTGGGCCAAGCTAATCGGTAAAGGCATCAGCTCAGGCGTTTCATTGCAGGCAAAGCCAAACATCAAACCCTGATCGCCCGCACCAATCGCATCCCACCGCTCATCGCTAGTTTGCTCACGGGTTTCTTGCGCTTGATCGACCCCCTGGGCAATGTCAGATGACTGCTCATCCAAAGCAATCAGCACAGAGCAGCTATCGCACGAAAATCCATTGTTTTTGGGATCGATGTAGCCAATTTCAGCAATTTTTTGGCGAATAACTTTGACAAAGTTAACTGTCGCCGTTGAGGTGATTTCGCCAGTGACGATCACCAGCCCCGTGTTCACAACGACCTCGGCCGCAACTCGACTACTCGGATCGAGCGCCAGCACCGTATCTAGAATGGTGTCAGAAATCTGATCGCAAATTTTATCGGGATGGCCCTCTGTAACTGACTCTGACGTAAATAGGTAGCGGCGAGACAAAAGCTAATCCTCCTTTCACCTTTAAATATTCAACAATACTAAGTTTTCCAAAATGCGCCATAAACCTGCACTTTGATAGCCATTGAAGGCCAATTGCTATTGACCTATTGGCCTAATGACTGCAACTCATCACTTGGGTTCACTCGCTGCCAAGCATACAGTAACAATAGGGTATCTGAGTCCTAATCAAACTTTCTCAGCTTTGAGTATTCCCCACTTTAGATCATCCACCAATCTAAAGAATTGATATAGATCTACTTGAAACATTCAACCTGTCTCAGGCTTGATGTGCTGGCAACGGCCAAATCAGAATGAGCCGATATAGCCGATGTATCAGAGGCACTGTTAGGAGCACCGTCAAGAGTATTGGCAGGAGCACTGATGTGAGGCGGCTGTTTCCATCCGCCCGTCATCCCCAAAAAGCGCGCACTGCCTTGATGCGCCAAAGCCAAATCGGCTGCCGAATCACCGATTACCAGGGTTTGATCGGGCCGCACATTGAGCGCTTCACAGGCTGATTTCAGCGCATCAGGATGCGTCTTAGGTAGGCTATTGGCGCTAGCACCGCGATACCAGCTAATTTCTGTGAGCTGATAGTGCTGGACAAAAGCAGCCACTTCGTGATGAGTATCGGCGGAAAGGATAACCGATTGGACGCCTGCCTGCTCTAGCTGCTGCAATAGTGACAGTACACCTGGCAAAAGGGGCGTCTGAGTGACTTTGGGGCTCAAAACTTTGTCTGCCTGCTGAAAAGCCGTTTGCACAAGCGCTAGGGCCGCTATCCATCCTATTCCGGTCGCGGCGATGTAGGCGGCTAGGGCTATTTCGTTTTCGTGACGACTGCCGACTGCGAGTAGTCCGGCTGGAGCGATCGCGCCGTTTTTTAGGCCAAAGGCAGTTAGGAAGCTGCTTTGTAACGCATCCTGTTGGGCTTGTGGGGCCGGAATTTGAAGGGCGGTTAGCTGCGATCGCACTTCTCCTAACCGAATTAAATAAGCCTCTACATTCGCCAAAGTCCCGTCTTTGTCAAAAATCACCGCCTGAATATTTTCAAACGTATGTGCCGGACAGCGCACAGTCGCCATATTGAGTCACTCCATTGAGAGGTCAAATAGGAGAGCAAATGAGGAAATAAAAATACTATCCATTAAAAAAGGGAAGAAGCATCAACACTTTTTCCCTTCTCTAATTTTTACCGACTGTAAGCTCAGAAAGCTCAGATCACCACAACGGATTCGATTAATCTACAGCAGCTAGTGCGTCCTCATTGGTCGCATATTCACCTGACTCACCTGATTCGCCTGATTCGCCTGATTCGCCTGATTCACCAGATTCGCCTGCTTGATCTAATTCATCTAATTCATCATCTGATTCGCTAGCTTCTCCCGATTCACCCAAAGCCTTTTGACGCAGCTGTTCGCGGTAGCGCTCAGCCATTTCTTCAGCTTTTTCGTACACCAGGTCAGGATTCTTCACCATGTCTCCCGGCTCTGGCTCAAGCTGTTTAGTCGATAGCGAAATCCGGCCTCGCTCAGCATCGAGATCAATAATCATCACCTTGATTTCGTCATTCACATTGAGCACCGAGTTGGGCGTATCAATATGGTCATGAGAGATTTCGGAGATGTGCAGTAAGCCGCTGACGCCGCCGATATCAATAAATGCACCGTAAGGCTTGAGTCCGCGAACCGTACCAATCACAACTTCGCTCACCTGCAAGCCGTTCATCTTACGCTCAACTAGCGCCCGACGATGGCTCAGTACAAGGCGGTTGCGCTCTTCATCTACTTCCAAAAATTTCAACGGCAGCTCTTCACCAACCAAATCTTCTTTGGGCTTGCGAGTGCTGATGTGAGAGCCTGGAATGAATCCACGCAGCCCTTCAATGCGAACTAACGCACCACCTCGGTTCGTAGCAAATACGAGCGATCGCACCGTAGCGTCTTCTTGCTGAAGCTGACGCACCCGCTCCCACGCCCGCATGTACTCAATTCGACGGATCGAAAGCGTGAGCTGACCATCTTCGTTATCGTCAGTCAGAATGAAAAACTCGCGAGTCTCGTTAGACTGCAAAACTTCTTCAGCGCCCTCTACCCGATTAATAGACATCTCCTGGATGGGGAGATAGGCAGCCGTTTTAGCGCCAATATCGATCAAAGCTCCCCGAGGCTCGATGCTGAACACCGTACCAGGCACGATGTCGCCAGGGTTGAAGTTATAGTCGTACTGGTCTAAAAGGGCGGCAAAGTCCTCATGTGTAAAACCAATGTCAATAGTTTGGTCAGTATTTTTGGTGTCCGGGTTGGCCATGCTAGATGTTTCCTACAGTTTTTCTCCGTGAACGAGTGAACACCTCGCGAGCACACAGTCGCCATTTACAAATCAAGGGTCAAGATTAAAAACCCGTGGCTGCAAATGAAACAGCGCGCGCACCGCTTGTAAATCCTTACTAAGAACCCAGAGAAAGGGCTCTACCAAAATTGGCAGGACAAATTTATAAGAGGGAAAGAGCTTTATTCTTTCAGGTCTGATGTCACAAGACTATTAATGATAGACCAAAAAGCAGCTAAAAGCCACTCAATTATTTGAGGCTCCGTTTGAGGTAATGTCTGTGCTTAAAGCGGTTTACAGCAGCTGACTCTACGCCTTTACCGGCAGGGTTAGCCCAGGATTCGCTGACAGGTTTTTTGGGCTTGTAAAAGCCTCAGCCGACGGTGGAAGCGTCAGGGCGTCATCGTCGTTTTCAAGCTGACTTTCGAGCTGGCTCATCGTTTCGGTAAAGTCGCGAATGCCCTGAAACTGGCGGTACACCGAGGCAAAGCGAACGTAGGCTACTTCGCTGAGCCGCTGCAATCGATTGAGCACCCGTTCACCAATTTCTTCGCTGGTGACTTCTTTGACGGCTTTTTGCTGGATGTCAGCTTCTATTTCATCGACCAGTAGCTCAATGGCATGGGGGCTGACGCCGGTTTTTTCGCAGGCGGTAACGATACCGCGCAATAGCTTGGAGCGATCAAAAGATTCGCGATCGCCGCCTCGCTTTAGCACCGTTACCGGCACATATTCAATTCGTTCATAGGTGGTAAATCGGCGCTCGCAGTTCATGCACTCACGGCGGCGGCGAATGCTGCGATCCGATTCTGCTGATCGAGATTCTAAAACGCGGTTGTTAGGATGTTGGCAAAATGGACACTGCATGGGCTGGGGCCTCGCTTTCCCTAATGGCACAACGTTACGACAAAACGGCCCATTCAAAAACTGCCGTCACAAAAAACAGAGGCCGATTCACCCCCAAAATAAAAAATCAAGGGCTCGGCCCACCTGCTCCTGATGGTAACCGAACCCTTGCTTTGTTTATCGTGTGGCGATCGCTCGACAGCCGCTATCAGCTAAGTTAATTCCCAACTGTATCAGCTGTAAAAGTCAAAAAAGCCAGCGAATTATCGTCAGATCAGAAAGCAAATTATCTAGTCTTTGGTAATTTTGGGGGGTTCGCGAAAAGCAATCGCAAAAAACAAAGTCCCAATAATTAAAGTGAAAATCAAAATGTAGGCAACAGCTTCCATGTTTCGTTTCCAATGAAGAACATATCTATTTATCTATTAAGTGTATCAAACTCATCGTTTCTCTGAAGCAACCATTCTGACGATGCTGCAAAGCGCCAATGGCGGTCAAAAGCGACATTACCCAAGCAGGTTCTATCACTTTCTGACCACCACACCCAAAGGCTAAAAGCTAGCTTTTACTACTAGCTTTTACTAACGGCTTTCGTAGAAAGGTCACCTAGCTTCTGGTAGTAGCCCCACTCAACCTGCTCTGGAGACAAATCAGGATCAACCCCTGCAAACACGTCTCTAAACAGCGTGCGGGAGCCATGCCAGATGTGCCCGAAGAAGAACAGCAGCGCAAAGACCGCATGGCCGTACGTAAACCAACCACGAGGGCTAGAGCGAAATACCCCATCAGAATCCAACGTTTCACGGTCAAATTCAAACGGTTCACCGAGCTGAGCCTTGTGCTGACCATCTAGCTCACCGCCGTAAAAGTCAACGACAACGCCCGTCTGCTCAAAGCTGTACTTCGATTCAGCCCGCCGGAAAGGAATATCAGCGCGCAAAACGCTGTCTTTATCGACCAAGACCACAGGGAAGGTTTCAAAGAAGTTCGGCAGTCGGCGAACAGAGAGTTCGCGGCCTTCTGCATCGTGAAAAACAGGATGGCCTAGCCAAGCCGTTGCAATTCCATCTCCAGAGTCCATTGGGCCAACCCGGAACAAACCACCTTTAGCGGGGCTGTTACCCACATAGTCATAAAAAGCTAGCTTCTCAGGAACTTGAGCGTACGCATCTTCTAAAGAAGCGCCGCCTGCGATTGAGCGCTGAGTTCGGCGTTCAATTTCTTCAGCAAAGTAGCTGCCGTCCCACTGATAGCGGGTTGGGCCAAATAGCTCAATCGGCGTCGTAGCAGAGCCG
>QBMP01000143.1:0-1983 GCA_003242115.1 Phormidesmis priestleyi | reverse complement strand
GTACCACATCGTGCCAGCGACGATGAAGGCAGCAAAGAAAACAGCCGCAATAGAGCTAGAAAGCACCGTTTCGATATTACCCATGCGCAACGCTTTGTATAAGCGCTGCGGAGGCCTTACCGTCAGGTGAAATAGACCGGCCACAATGCCGACGATTCCAGCGGCGATATGGTGAGCGACAACCCCACCCGGATTGAACGGATTAAAGCCTGCTGGCCCCCATTCTGGCGCGACGCCTTGCACGTGCCCCGTCAAGCCATAAGGGTCAGAAACCCACATCCCTGGCCCCCAGAGGCCGGTGAGGTGAAAGGCTCCAAAGCCAAAGCAGAGTAAACCCGATAAAAATAAATGAATGCCGAACATTTTAGGCAGATCCAGGGCAGGTTCACCCGTGCGTGGATCGCGAAACAGCTCCAAGTCCCAGTAGACCCAGTGCCAAACTGAGGCTAAAAACAGCAGTCCTGCCAGCACGATGTGGGCAAGTGCTACACCTTCAAATGACCAGAAACCAGGATTGACGCCGACGGCTCCAGTAATATCCCAGCCACCCCAAGATCCGGTTATACCCAACCGAGTCATGAAGGGCAAAACGAACATGCCCTGTCGCCACATAGGATTGAGGACAGGATCGCTCGGATCAAATGTAGATAGCTCGAACAGTGCCATTGAGCCTGCCCAGCCAGCTACGAGCCCAGTGTGCATCAAGTGTACAGAAATCAATCGGCCTGGATCGTTCAGGACAACAGTATGTACTCGGTACCAAGGTAGACCCATTGACTACGCTCCTCCTTGCTTTTGCTAAAAGTTGTATATGGTCAGCTCAAATGTTGAGCTAAGTAAAGCTAGCGCTTTGTAAATTAAAAGTTTGATGTCTTATGAGAAGACTTCAGTTACTTATAAGGCTACCAGAGATAGACCCTCTCAAAACCTATAAAGCCCTTACAGATCGCCCTAATGTCTTTCTTTTTGTGTGCGGCTAGCGGACGAAATTCCACTTAAATAGCCCGGTTGGCTCACAAAAATGTAAAAATGAAAGCACATAAAGAAGTGTAACTAGCTTTTGACGCCCAAGGCTAGGTAATCGCGATTGATGTGATGTCTTAGAATCGCGATCGCACCCCAAAAATCAGGTAAGATGATAGCCCATGACAATTATTAAATTTCTTAAAGAAGATAAGGAGATCGACGCTTCTCTAGGCTCCAACTTAAGATTTAAAGCTCAAGAGAACAATATTGATCTCTATTCATTTGTTGGCAAGCTTTCGCAGTGTGGTGGCTATGGTCAGTGCGGTACCTGTGTGGTGGATATCATTTCCGGGGCACAGAGCCTATCGCCTCGCACTGCGGTCGAAGAAAGAATGCTGCGAAAGCGTCCCTCTAGCTGTCGGTTAGCGTGTCAGACCACTATTCAGGGGATGCAAGGCACTGTGAGCGTTGAGACAAAGCCTGACAAAAAAGATAGCTTGAGAAAAGCCAAGGCAGAGGCAGCAGATAAAGCAGCGGCGGCGGCTACCCAAGATTCTAATGAGCCTGCTTCCGCTGCTGCTGAGTAACCTATTATGGGAACCTGCTTGCGTCTGAGTGGGTTTTAGACTGCTTTTGGATTATTTTTGGTGGACGTTTTAGCAGGGTTCTGAGCTTTACTTTGGCGCTTGTGAGCGAGATGCCGTCTGAGCTGATCAGCCGCTAGGGGTGATATGCTGAGGGTATAGATGCCGTGAATATTCAGGAGTAAGTTACGTCTCATGGAAACTAATAAGTTAGGGTTTGTTGCTAGCGTCCTATTTGTTTTTGTCCCAACCGTATTTTTGTTGATTTTGTACATTCAAACGGCTAGCAAGAAAACAGGCGCTTAATTAGCCAATTTCAGCTTGGCAGTATCTACGTCACGAAAGCGTCACGAAAGGCTTGAGTGCATCCCGCTTTTGCATTAAGTATTAATACTTAGTTCTAATTTTGCTGGCCAGCGCTAAGCTTTGAGCA
>QBMP01000142.1 GCA_003242115.1 Phormidesmis priestleyi | reverse complement strand
AAGGAAACCGGCAAAGCCTTGTCTCCTCACGCCTTTTTATTACCCAACAAGCCTATTCTCTCCAGAGGCTTCGCCTAATGCTTCTGCGGCTTGCTGTTCTAGGGCGATTAGGTCATCAGCGGCAATCTCGCCCATGAGTCCGCCAGTGATCGCACCGGCTACGGCTCCGATCGCTCCACCTCCTTTCCCACCTATGCCTCGACCAATCACAGCGCCCACAATACCGCCACTGACCGCGCCTATAGCTGTCTTCAGCGAATGGTGTTCAGACTGAGCGGGCTGAGCAGATTTTTCAGGCAGCGGCTCAACAGCGGGCTCAATTTTCGACGGATCAGAACTCATGATGATTCTCCTTTTGTCCGAAACAACAACATATGAAAACAACAAAAACAACAAAATGATGCGATCTAAACTACGCCTTAGACCATCGCTTTAAACCATAGACAATTCGCTAGATAGCTCACGAACGCTTGCGACATTGAGCCGCTGCTTTAAATGCTCTGCGACTCGAATGGCATTCGCGACAATCGTCAGAGTCGGGTTAACGCCGGAGTTTGAAGGGAAAAAGCTGCCGTCAATGACATAGAGATTTTCGACATCGTGAGTTTGGCAGTTGAGATTGAGGACAGAGGTGTCGGGATCGGTGCCAAAGCGACAGGTGCCGCACTGATGGGCAACGGCGGCAAGCGGTTGAAGGGTGCGGGGATACAGCCCGAAAGGAATGATGTGTTTGGTATGTTTGTCGGTATTTTTGATGACAGAAGTCCAGCGGTGAATCAGGCGATCGCGCGCCTCGACATCATGCGGCGTATAGTCCAAGTGAGTCTGGCCATTCACCACCCGCACTCGATTGTCAGCACTCGGCAAGTCTTCAGTCTGTAGCCACCAGCCGGTTGAGTGCGCTGCGAGTATCTCTAGCACCGTTTCTGGCGTGAATTTTACAAAGGGGGCTAATAGCGGTGGTGCGTCAGCCGGGATCATGCCGCCTTTGACGTTGCCGGTGTTTTGCACCATGCCCATCGGGTACGGAAAGTCAGGCTCGCCCCAGTAAAAGTCGTTAAGGCCAATCGTCTTTTGATGCACGGATGGATTGGGCTTAGCGCTCAGTGCTACCACCGCCGTAGACATGTGCTTCATAAAATTGCGGCCTACCTGATCGGAGCGGTTAGCAAGGCCGTTAGGATGCTGATCGCTAGCAGAACGCAATAGCAGCACAGCCGAGTTGATAGCGCCACAGGCAACCACAACAATGTCAGCGGAGAAGCGGCGCTGCTCGTCACCTATTACCTATTTCCACACTCATTTCAACACTCATTTCAACACTGACGGCATTCACCTCGCGGCCTGAGGCGTCGGTGTGTAGCCGAGTGACCTTCGCCCCTGTGAGCAATGTAACATTGTCGAGATGGCGCGTTGGGCGAATGCAGTTTACGTCGCTGTCGGCTTTGCCGTGAACCAGACAAGGGTAGCCATCACAGGTGTCGCAGCGGATGCACTGCGAGAGCGTTTTATCGATTTCGCTCAGCTTTAGGCCGACAGGTAGGTGAAAGGGATGGTAGCCCTCAGCTTTAATGTTGTTGGCAATCTTTTGCATGGCCGGTTCGTGGAGAGCCGGTGGATAAGGATAGTCGCCGCTAGCGGGAGGTTCTGTTGGATCTTCGCCGCGCTGACCGTGAACATCAAAAAGCTTTTCGGCCTGGGCATAGTAGGGTTCAAAATCTCGATATTTAAGTGGCCATGCCGGTGAAATGCCGCTTTTATGCTGACCAGTTTCAAAATCTCTTTCTCGCAGGCGGAGCAGGGCTGACCCATAGACTTTGGCATTACCGCCCACCCAGTAACAGGTTTGCGGGCTAAATTCTTCGCCTGCTTTATCCATCCACTTTTCCTCGTGGGTGTAGTAGCGGCTCTTTTGATAAACCGATTCAGGGTTCCAGTTTTCTTTTTCTTGTGGGAGAAAGTCGCCACGCTCAAGGATGAGAATGCGCTTGCCGGTGGGGGCAAGCTGATGAGCTAGCGTGCCACCGCCTGCGCCTGTGCCGATGATGATGTCATAAGTAGTCATGCACAATTAATTACAAAAGACTCTGCCTGAATCGTCTAGTTTTAGAATTTTTACTAAATCTTATTCTGTAATTAACTTTGCACAGGTACTTAGTGGTTATCGTTCATAGAAAAGTTCGTAGAAAAATAGTTTTTGAATATATTTTTTAATCAGTGTGAAAACAGCAGCGCGTCAATGGAATATAGGCCAGGGCCGAGAATAGCGATCGCAATCAACATCACACAGTACATAAACGCTTTTTCATAGCTAGGGGGATCGCCCTTGCCGTTGGGGCCTTCGTACTGCCCCGCTGGAATTTGAAAGGGATCTGGGGCAACAAAAGGACTGCCGTGAGACATTTCTAAAAACAGAGCAAAGGCCATAGAGCCAAAAATAGCTAAACTCGCCAAAGGCGTTAGGAAGCCTGCAATGAGGCAAAAGCCACCTGCAAACATAGAGAGTGCTGATAAAAAGCAGAGGAACACTGGCATCTTCAGAGCTTTTGCCCAGGTTCGCAGATTTGTGATTTTTGGGTAGCCGTGCAGCACGAACAATGCGCCAGTGCTAGCGCGAAATAGCAGCAGCAAGATACCGACTATTCCTGCCGGAAAGCCAATGTAGAGAAAATCTATTAAGCCAACTATCGATGCCGGAAGCTGAAGTAAAAGCCTACTGGCGACAAGGAAAGCGACAACCGCATATATAGTCTGAATCATCATTTCTTCAGCACCTCGCGAGCAGAAAGTAGGGACACACCCTGGGTTTTAAGATCAATGGCATAGAGAGAACCACCCGCTGCAATAAACAGACGATTTTTTGATCTCTCTGTCCAAAGGTCAGGTTTGCACAAATCTCAGGCACTGGAATCTTCCCCAGGTAATGTCCTTCAGGGCTATATATTTGAACACTGTCTTCAGAGCTGATAAAAAGATTACCTTTTCTATCGACGCAGAGCCCATCAGGTTGACCGGGATCAATCACCGCAAATATCCGACCATTCGCTGCCTGCCGCCCTTTAACTACGTCATATATCCGAATATCGTGGTACATATGAGGGTCTTCGTAGGCGGACGTATCGCTCACATATAGGAGACTCTCGTCGGGGCTAAAAACTAAGCCGTTAGGCCGCGTCATGTCGGTGATGACGGCCTCAATTTCGTTGGTAGCCGGGTCGAAGCGATAGACAAAGCTACCGGATTGCTCTTGCTCACCGCCGCAGCCCTGGTTTGATTGAGTAAGCCCAAAAGGCGGATCGGTGAACCAAAGGGTACCGTCGCTTTTTACGGTGATATCGTTGGGGCTGTTGAGCCGTTTGCCCTGGTAGAGCTCTATCAAGATGCGCCATTCTCCGCTGTGCTCTTGGCGAACAATGGCGCGATCGCCGTGAGAACAACCCACGATGCGCCCTTCCAAATCAATCGCGTTGCCGTTTTGAAAGTGAGAGCACGCTCGTAAAAGAGTAACTTGGCCTGCCTGCCATTTTAAGACGCGATCGCCACTGACATCACTCCACACCACGCTGTCACCATTGTCACCATCACCCGGAATATAGACCGGCCCTTCGCTGTGCTGTGAGCTGTCATCAAGCTGAATTAATGGCGTCTTCGCATCCACTAAATCGTCCATACGCGAATCATGTACTTCAATTAGGGTATCAATGACTTTCGGCATCTTCGGCATCTTCTTCGGCATCATTTTCGTGGCCTCAACAGTCGTCTTTGTGTCTTTTCATTTTCAAGCAAAGCAAAGGAATAAGGCAAAGTAACAGAGTGTGAAATTAGCTGAGAAAATGGGCCAAGATAAATGCATCGCCATTTACAATTAGCCGTTTACCGCTAATTGTTTCTAAAAGTATCGAACTATTGAGGTAATCTCAATCGTCTTCCGATAGAACTCAGGCGCTGGACAATGACGTAACGTAACGTAACTACTCGGGCTAAAGTGTTGGAATAAGCGGGCAGCCGAACTGCTGAGCACCAAGCAGCGAACGAAAGCAACCAGAGATTTTCTGCTTGCGCTTCATCATGCGCACATCGCGTTCGGCTGGGTTGTTGTCAAAGGGCACCTGAAATGAGGCTTTGGCGTAGTGAGCAAGCTTAGGGCAAGTTTAGAGCGTTGTTCTTCACAAACGCTTTACATTTGTGACTATTCGATAAAGGCTTTCGATAGTGGCGTATCCATAACCTTCTCTTTACCTACTGCCAAAAGAACTTTGGTACGTTGATTGAGCCTTGCACAGATATTAAGGATATGACCTCCCCGCTTACCCAGATCGGTGATTACGCCAGTCAAATCGGCGCTGAAATTGTCGCTTTTGATGATGTTCGTGAGTTTCTGTATGTAGTTTCTGGAGACACGGTTCTTCAGGTGCTGGAGTTTAGCGATCCAACGACACCGAGAGAGATCGTGGCGATTGATCTCGCTGATTATGGTGTGCCGATTGGGGGGGTGAATAGCGTTGCTTATCGCAATGGTTTGGTGGCGATCGCTATCCAAGCCGTCAATAAAACAGACCCCGGCTTAGTGGCTGTCATCAATGTTGATGCGATCGCAACTGCGGCTGATATTCCAGCGGCGACTAAGGTTTTCACCGTCGGCTCGTTGCCCGACATGGTGACCTTTACGCCTGACGGCACGAAGGTGCTAGTCGCCAATGAAGGCGAACCGGACGAAAGCATTGATCCAGAAGGCTCGATTAGCATTATCAATGTCAGCGGTGACTTTGATAGCCTCAGCCAAGCCAATGTGGCAACGGCGAATTTTCAAGGCTTTAATGCCCAAAAAGCAGCCCTACAGGCCAGCGGCGTTAGAATTTTCCCGGATGCGACCGTTGCGCAAGACTTAGAGCCGGAGTATATTGCCGTTTCACCCGATGGCACCAAAGCATTTGTAACGCTGCAAGAGAACAATGCTATAGCGATCGTCGATATCGCGACGGCAACGGTTACCAGCGTTAAACCGTTAGGACTTAAAGACTTCAGCCTTGCTGGCAATGGGATTGATGCGAGCGATCGCGATGGCGGCATCAATATCAAACCGCAGCCTGTATTTGGCTTGTATATGCCGGATGCTATAGCTGCCTTTGAAGCCAACGGTGAAATCTTTTACCTGATTGCGAATGAAGGCGATGATCGCGGCGATGCCAACAAGCCCGGTCGCGGCGATGCCATTCGCCTCAAAGATATTGGCAACGTGATTTCTTTCGGTCGCAGCGGCCTATCGCTCGATCCAGCGCTAGCGCAGAAGCTAAATACCAATGGCCTACTTGCCGATAGCGAATTGGGTCGTCTCACCATTTCTTCAATTGATGGTGACACCGATGGCGACGGTGATATTGACCGGATTGTCTCCTACGGCGGTCGTTCTTTTTCGGTGCTAGATAGCGAAGGCAATCTTGTTTTTTACAGCGGCGATCAAATTGAGCGCCTCACAGCTGCGCTGGCTCCTGAGTTGTTCAATGCCAACGATGGCAGCTCTTCAGCCGTCGATACACGCTCTGACAACAAAGGCCCTGAGCCCGAAACTGTGACTACTGGCGTGATTGACGGTAAGCTCTATGCCTTTGTTGGGTTAGAAAGAGCTGGCGGGGGCGTATTGGTATACGACCTGTCTAATCCTCGTCAGCCTGAATTTGTGCAGTATGTCCGCAGCGATGCCGACTTTGCCCCCGAAGGATTGACCTTTATTGCCGCAGAAGATAGCCCGAACGCTCAGCCCTTACTTGTCGTTGCCAATGAGGGTTCCAACACGGTGGCGATTTATCAAGCAAGCGATTTGGTTCCGCCTGCATCGACGGTTTTTATCAGCGAGTTTCACTACGATAACGACGGCACGGATACGGGCGAATTTATTGAAATCACTGCCACTGAGGGCACTGACTTAACCGGCTGGCAAGTGGTACTTTACAACGGCAATAATGGCGCGGTTTATGACACGCAAGCGCTTTCAGGCATTGTTGCTGGTCAAAGTAACGGGCTTGGCACCGTCGTGCTTGACTACCCGAGCAACGGCATTCAAAACGGCAGCCCTGACGGAATTGCATTGGTGAATCCTGCCGGTACGGTGGTGGAGTTTCTGAGCTATGAAGGGAGCTTTACGGCAGTCGGTGACCCCGCCGATGGCTTGGTAAGCGCTGATATTGGGGCCGCTGAATCGGGTTCTACACCCATTGGGCAGTCTTTGCAGCTGATTGACGGCGTTTGGACAGGCCCCAGTACCGCAACGAAAGGCATTGTGAATGTGGCTGAAGATGGCGGCAATGGCGGCAATGGTAATGGCGGTAACACCGACACACCGATTTATACCCTTCAGGGCGAGGGGCATACCTCTGTTTTGGCGGATACGGCGGTGGTGACAAGCGGTGTGGTCACAGCGGTAGACAGTAATGGCTTTTATCTGCAAGATCTGACGGGAGATGGCAATATTGCGACATCTGATGCGCTGTTTGTGTTTACCGGGAGTGCGCCGACGGTGACGGTTGGCGATGGGCTGCGCGTCGCTGGTACAGTATCTGAATTTACGCCGGGTGGTGTCAGTACGGGCAATCTCTCAACGACACAAATCAGCGGTAGTTTGACGATTACGGTGCTCTCTAGCGGCAATGCTTTACCGGCTGCGGTAATGATCGGTGCAGGTGGTCGGGTACCGCCCAGCGTGAATATTGATGACGATGCCTTTGGCAGATTTGATCCGGTAACTGACGGTATTGACTTCTTTGAATCGCTCGAAGGTATGCGGGTAACGGCTGAAGATCTGCTGGTGGTGAATGGCACCAATAGGTTTGGGGAGATTTTTGCGGTGGCGAATCGAGGGGCGAATGCGACGGGATTGAGCGATCGCGCTACCCTCAACATCAGCCCCAACGACTTCAATCCCGAGCGGCTCCAAATCAATCAAGACACTGGCATTTTGCCCGGGTTCACGCTCCCTAGCGTCGATGTCGGGGCGCTGATCGGTGGCGTCACTGGCGTTGTCGGCTACAGCTTTGGTAATTTTGAGATTTTGCCGACTGAAGCCTTCTCGGTGGCGGCGGCTTCGACTCTGACACGCGGGTAACCGCAATCAGCTCACGGTAGCAAGCTATAACGTGCTGAATCTTGATATCAACGATGCCGATGGGGACGCGGATGTGGCGGATGGGCGGTTGAGTGCGATCGCTCAGCAGATCATCAACAATCTAAAGGCACCTGACATTATTGGCCTGCAAGAAATTCAGGACAACAGCGGCTCCGCAGATGATGGCGTCACAGCAGCTAATGCGACATTACAGGCACTGACAGATGCGATCGCTGCTGCCGGTGGCCCTAACTACTCATTCATTGACAACACATTCATCGGCAACAACACGAACGGTGGTCAGCCGGGCGGCAACATTCGCACCGCCTTCTTGTACAATTCGGCGCGAGTTTCACAAGTCGGGGCGGCGGCAACGATTGGCGATCAAAGTGCAGGCAGTCCATTTAGCGGCGCTCGTCTGCCGCTGGTCGCGACCTTCTCCTTCAATGGTGAAGAGGTCACGGTGGTCAATAATCATCTTTCTTCTAAAGGGGGTAGCGCTCCTATATTAGGCACTTCTCAAGACTTCGCAGCTCGACAAGAAGACACCAGCGTCAACGGCTCACTGAATGAACGGCGAGAGCAGGCCCAAGCCGTGAACAACTATGTCGATGGCCTGCTAGCGACAAACGCTGCGGCTAATGTGGTTGTACTCGGCGATATGAACGAATTTGAGTTTGTTTCGCCGCTACAAATTCTGGCAGGCACTACGACCAGCACCGATAGTGGTCAAAGCACCGCAGCGGGTGGAGCCCCAATTTTGACCAACCTAATCAACAGCATTCCTGAAGATGAGCGCTACAGCTTCATTTTTCAAGGTAACTCGCAAGCGCTAGACCATATTTTGGTCTCTAATAGCTTGGCTAATCAGGCTGAAGTAGACATTGTTCATCTCAACAGTGAATTTGCTGACAGCAGCCAGCGAGCGAGTGACCATGACCCGGTAATTACGCGGCTTACCGTAGGCGCTGCGCCTGTTGTAGAACCCTTTAGATTGCAGCTACTGCACCTCTCTGACCAAGAAGCCGGGATTCCAGCGCTAGACGATGCGCCTCGCGCCTCAGCGGTGATCAACGCGCTTAGAAATGGCTATGCCAACACGCTTTTGCTCTCTTCAGGCGACGCGCTGATTCCGGGCCTATTTGCTTCAGCCAGCGCCGATATTTACGGTGGCAGAGGGCGCGCTGATATCTTGATTCAAAACGAATTGGGAATGCAAGCAATAGCCTTTGGCAATCACGACTTTGACTTTGGCACCGCCGTTTTGCGCGATCTGATTGCGGGTGAAATTATTGCCAAAGACCTGCCGATTGCAGAAGCCCAAGAAATTGACAGCACACCGGTAGATACCGCGTCTACTGGCCAATTTACCGCTCGGCTGTCTGGCAATCGCTTGAGCGTTGCCGGTACCTACAGCAGCTTGACCAGCGCCCTTAAAACCGTAGGGAGTGCTGACAGCAAAGGTAACCCTGCAAGCGCCGTTCATATTCATACGGGTGTGGCGGGTGCTAATGGCGCAATTTTGCGAAACTTGACCGTTACGCCGACAACAGGCAGCACTACCGCAGGCCAATTTTCTGGCACGTTCAATCTCACCGATGCCGAAGTGGCGACGCTGGTAGCCGATGGACTGTATGTAAATCTGCATACCGAAAATAACCCTGGCGGCGAACTGCGCGGGCAGATAGACATTGACTTAAACAATCCGGCCAATTTTGCCGGCACTCAGTTCCCCTACCTCAGCAGCAATCTCGACTTCAGCACCGATTCAAACTTGGCGGATTTGGTAGTGCCCGATGATCAGCCGCCTCAGCCTAACAGCATCGCCGCAAGCGTTGTGATTGATGTCAATGGCGAGAAAATTGGCGTTGTTGGTGCCACCACTCCTCTGTTGCGATCGCTCTCTAGCCCCGGCAATGTAGGGATTAGCCCACAGCCGTTCGATGGCGTTCCCACCGCTGCGCAGCTAGATGCGCTGGCCGCCGAAATTCAAAAAGATGTCGATGAGCTGATCGCCGCTAATCCAGGGCTGGACAAAGTGGTGCTGCTCTCTCACATGCAGCAAATTTCGATTGAGCAAGCACTCGCTACTCGTCTGAAAAATGTCGATGTGATTGTAGCGGGTGGCTCTAACACTCGCCTGCTAGATGACAATGATCGCCTACGCCCAGGCGATACCAAGCAGGGAGAGTATCCGATTTTCTCGACCGATGCTGACGGTAAGCCGATTGCAATTGTCAATACTGACGGCAACTATAAGTACGTTGGCCGATTGGTGGTAGATTTTGATGCCAATGGCAACATTATTCCGGGTAGCTACGACTCGGCTGTGAGCGGAGCCTATGCCACGGACGCGCAGGGTGTTGTGGATCTCAATGCGCAGGGTCTAGTTGATCCTGAAATTCAGGCCATCGTCGATGCGCTGCGCACCAATATTATCGGTAAAGAGAGCAATGTCTTTGGCTTGAGCGATGTGTATTTGAACGGCGATCGCAGCGGTGTGCGCATTGAAGAAACCAACTTTGGTAACCTCACAGCCGATGCAAATTTGGCTTTAGCCAAACAAACCGACGCCACTACCATCATCTCGCTCAAAAACGGCGGCGGCATTCGGGATTCTATTGGCCAAGTCATCGTCCCGACCGGCAGTACTGGCGACGTCGTTCGGCTCTCCAATGAAGCCGTCACCGATGCTAACGGTAACATCGTCAAACCCACAGGTGGCATTTCACAAAACGACATTGCCAACGCTCTCAGCTTTAACAACGGCCTTACGTTGGCCACCGTTCCCGCCGCCGGGCTCCTTGCGATTATTGAGCATGGGGTCGCTGCTAGCACCGCCGCCGATAGCAACACCCAAGGCCGGTTTCCTCAAGTTGCAGGCATTGAGTTCAGCTTTGATCTCACTCAGTCAGCAAATGACCGCGTTCAGTCTCTAGTCGTGCTCGATGAAACCGGCAAAGATGCCGATATTATCGTCAGAAACGGCGCGTTAGTAGGTGATCCTAACCGCACTTTCCGCATGGTCACCCTCGGCTTTTTGGCCACTGGCGGCGATCTCTACCCATTTCCTACCGGCCCAGCCGCGAATGTCGTCAACTTAACCCAAGCGGATAGCGCCCCCCGAACCGGCCAAGCGACCTTTGCCGCCGATGGCTCTGAGCAAGATGCTTTGGCGGAATATTTCGCCGCTAACTTTAGCACCACGCCTTTCGATATGGCCGATGCGCCTCGTAGCGCTGACACCCGCATTCAGAACTTGGCCTTTAGAGCCGATACAGTGATTGACTCGCTGATGGCACCGACGGTTAGCTTCAACAGCAACAACTTATTCGCTATTCCAGGCAACGGCACGACGCAGATCAAAGCGACCCTGAGCGGACGCATCAGTGAAACGGTGGGTGAAATCATTGCGATCGCTACTGACGACGAAAACGGTACTATTGACGGCATCGCCCCCGGCGGTGCAGGCTATCAAGCCGCTGCCTTATCCAGATCTACGGTCGTGCTCTCAACGCTGAGCGCCAGCGAGTTTGGTGACCTCAATCCGATGCGCACCTTTGATGTAATGGGCGGTAAGTTCTTGCAGTTTGCGACGATTAAAGGCGGCACCTTGGGTGATTTGATCAACGGGCGTGGGGGAGAGATTATTTTTGCTACGCCTGCCGCGAATGGCAATGGTCAATCAGCGATCGCCAATCCAAATGTGCTGAGCGCCCAATCCGTAC
>QBMP01000141.1:5459-10841 GCA_003242115.1 Phormidesmis priestleyi | reverse complement strand
CTTCATATCCGCCCCGACCTGCACCAAAATTTTGGCCATCATCTGGCAAGGGCCGCACCAATCGGCATAAAAATCGACCAGCACCGGCTCATCCGAGCCATTGATCATTTCATCAAAACTATTGAACTGCTGTGTGACTGACATGGGTTTGCTGGATTGAAATAAAAACATCCCTCCCATGCTAGTAGACCGCTTTAGAGATATGGCGTTTGCTACTGATTAATTTAGGGATCGACACATGCACCATGATTAATTGATGAATGTTTTGACATTTATTTGACAGGTAGGATTGTGGAGAGTGCTCAGATTTTTGTGCAAGGGGGACGGGTGAGACGCCTATCCCACAAGAAATTGAACATTTCCATACAAAATGCCTCTTTGCAGCACAAAGGATCATTACTCACCTGCATTCATGTTGCATTTGATACCCGTGGGGCATTTAAGAATGCTGATACAACGTCTCCAGAAGTTAGGGCACTCTACTGAAGCGCGGACGAACTATTCCGTGTGATTACATGCGCTCTGGATTCCAAAGTATGCAGAAAACCCTTCAAAGAAAGACAGCTCAAATTGCTGCCATTATCGATCAGCGTCGCCCGGTTGTTCAACGCATTGAAGCTGTCGAGCTTCATATAGCAAGACTCTCTGAATCACTCCAAGCGTTGCAAGACAAGTGCACGGCTCAGATTCAGTCAACGGAAGAGGCAGACATTCGCGATCGCCTACGCGCAGTCAACACCTCGCCGCTACAGGCCAGAATCACCACTGAGCTACAAGCCCTAGCCAAACTCAAAAAGCGCTTTGCTCGTAATACGCTCAATATTGGGGTGATTGGTCGAGCGCGGCAGGGGAAAAGCCGCCTACTGCAAAGCCTTAGTGGACTGACAACGGATGAAATCCCAGATGGCGATGGGATGCATTGTACGGGAGTGCGCAGTACAATCTGCCATCAGCCTACAGCATCTGATGCTTATGGCGAGGTTTGGTTTCACTCTGAGCAATCTTTTCTAAAGACTGTGATTGCGCCCTATTATGAAACGCTTGAGTTAGGGCGATCGCCCCATTCCTTAGACGCCTTTGCAAAACAGCCATTGCCACCGCTGCACTCCACCTGCGCTGAACCGAAGGCGATGTATGAGCACCTGAAGCGCTACCACGAGTGCTTTGATAAATACGCTGACCTGATAGGCGCTTCACCTGAGCAAATTTCTAGAGACCAGATTCGGGCCTATGTCGCTCAAGATACGCCTGATGGAGCACGCGTTTACTTCAACTATTTGGCGGTTCAAGAAGTCAAAATAAACTGCCTTTTTCCCCACGAAGAAGTGGGACAAATTGCGCTGGTAGACATGCCAGGGTTAGGCGATACCGGCGTTGGGGACGAAGCCCGATTGGTTAATACGCTTGGGCAAGATGTAGACGTAGTGGTGTTCGTGCGAATGCCAAAGACCTTAGGTGACTTCTGGGCTGAGGTAGATGTGCAGCTATACGACTTAGCTCACAAAGCGTTGCCTATGCTGCCGCTCGAACTGTGGTCTTTTTTGGTGCTAAACCATACTGGCGGAAATGCCCAAATCGCAGACAACCGGAAAGGCTGTGACAACTTAATGGCAACCGCAAGCGAAAAGCACATTCAGGTAGCTCAGCGGATGATTACGAACTGCGCTGATGATGGCGAAGCTGAGGTACTGCTGGATTCTATTCTTCAGTATATGACTGAAAATATTACTCAGCTCGATCGTCAATACGCCAGCGCTTGCCAGGAATCTTTGCTGCAATTGCAAAAGGCAGTGGAGTCTGAATTGGAGAAGGCTCAGCAGGGACTAGGCCAAGCTAGTTTCCAGGCAGACGAGGATTCGCTATTTAACGCACTATTCAACGATTTTTGGACAAATATAACGAGTGGTTTAGAATCACTGCTGAAAGATCTCAGTCAAAAAAGGGATCAGCCAGACTTCGACTTTAAGCACCAAGTAGATGCTGCGCTTAAGGCATGTAAGGAAGATACTGGACTACCTACGCTGGACGAGATTGAACGGCTGCGAAACAAATTAAAGTCGTACGATGCTGCTTACAATCAATATCTCAATGAGGTGCGGGCATATCTATCTCGACATTTCTTAGTAGTTGATGAGGCGCTTAAAAGGGGATTAGCCCGAACCAAATCCCAGGCCGCTGATGTCTTAATTATGCAATGCCAGCTAGGTGGACTGACAGAATCTAATGGTGCACAGTTTTTTAATGCCATCATTCCACGAATCCCGGAGCAGCTTATTTATGGTGTGCCAAGTCAAATAAAATTTGGTTTCCAAATTTTGGCTTCATTCGATCTGTCCTATCGAGGCTTAATTCAGCACCGCATCCGTAAAAATCTTGACAACCTAATGCCGGATATTACACAGCTTAAGCTCTCTAATCCGCCCTCTGCCTCAGAAGTTTTGAGCTGCTTAACGTCACTTCAGGCAGAAGCTGTATATCAGTGTAGAACGGCACTTAACGATTTATTAGATGAACCGAGTCAGGCGGCCTTTGCCATCGTTGAAGAGTTTTCGGATCGGATAATGCGAGCGGAAGGTACTCAGGATGAGTGGCGTAACTTCTTGAAACCAGTGCGAGCCGAGGTATGGCCCGATCAGTTTGGGCAGTTAGAAGAACGCAGTAGAACGTATCGCGAGTGGCTTGAAGTGGTCGAAAACGCAACAGCCGCTAATCAAATTGCACAATTAAGCTTTTTAGATTGAGAAAATCATGGGAATTCAAGAACTGCAAATTACCGTGCTTGGGCCTAGCGGCGCGGGTAAGACAACGCTGTTGACAGCAATGTATCAACAATTTGAAATCTAGAGCTGACACCAGATTACGATACCTCTGCCATCTTGCAAGACCGACTAGATGACTTGAAAAGCGCATTTGAGCTTTTTGAATCGAGAGGGAGGGTTGGCTTACAGGGAACTGAGGCAGTTGCTGGGCCTAGCTCACTGCGTTCATTTAAATTTGACATCGGAAAAAAACAAAAGAACCCGTCGCTACAGTTAGTTTTTCGAGACTATCCAGGCACGTACCACAATACCAATGCAACGAAAGAACAGCAGAGTTTCGTTGAGACGGTATTGAGAGAGTCAGCAGCCGTTTTAATTCCCATTGATGCGCCAGCATTGATGGAAGAAAAAGGGAAATATCACGACCGCTTAAATCGACCCCAGCAAATTAAAGACGCATTTAAGAAAGCTTATAGAAATATTGACTCGCCAAAGCTGATTATCTTCGCACCCGTTAAGTGTGAAAAGTATCTTCAATCTGAAGACACCGCTAAAGAGCTGTCTAGACGTGTGAAGGAAGGCTATGCGGAATTGCTTGAGTATTTACAATCTGAAAATCTGAAGTCATGGATTGCAAGTGTTATTACACCCATTCAAACCGTAGGCGGTTTAGTCTTTTCGAGAATTGAGCCCGATGAAGCTGGTACTCCAGACTTCTATTTCCGAAAAATAAATTATAGGGCTGAGTATAGTCCGGTAGATAGCGAACAGCTGCTTCGTTATCTGCTGAGCTTTTTGCTCAAGCTACATCTCCATCAGCGAAATACGGGCTTTTTTAGTTTTATTCGTGACTGGATAGGTTCTGATGATCATCTAAAGGAGGCCGTTAAAAAGTTTTCACGAGGCTGCAAGAACACAGACGGATTTACCGTTCTTGCCGGTAAAAACTGGCTGAGCTAGTTCAATACATTTAGACCATCTAGAGAGAAGACATATGACCATCTATATTCAGAGCCGTGGCAAGTCTCAGGATCACGATTACGCTTGGCTAAAAATTGAGGACAATGATCGTCAGGAGCCAGAAATTCCTCATGTGCTGAAAGCCATCAAGCCTGAAGAACTGATTGATAGCCAAAATCCGTCGATTGTTTTAGCGCGCTCAGGCGAACACCTGTTGCTGCTAGCTACAGCACTAGATACTCAAGATGGACGTACTGACTTCATGGGTCGTCAAATTCGCAATTCGGTTGCTTGGGTCGAAGAGTATTCGCCTGCATCGCAGCAGCTCATGCGTAAGCTAGCTATTCAAGCACTTAAAGGAAAGTTAGCGGATGCTGTACAGCAAGCTGTGGAGAATGCTGCTAGTAACACGTATGGATTTGAAGCTGATTTCAAAAAGCTTAAAGAGATCGAGCGTGTAGCCAATGAGGAAGAAATTGGCGATACAAAATTTGAGCGCTATCCATTAAAAGTTGGTGGAGCTTGCCCAGACCTTATAAGTAAACTGGTAGGGGATTTAGAGACTTATCAGCTACCAGAATCCTCAGGCGACGAGACTTTTGTAGTGCTTACCACTATGAAGTCTGCGGAGGGACTTAAGGCTAAATCAGTGTGGCGAGGTTTATCTAATCGAATTGAGTCTGAATCTAAAGAGTGGAAGGAATATTCTGTAAAAAAAAATGTGAAGGCTCCGCCGAATAGGAAGGCAGCTCAGAAAAGCTCGATCAAAGGCATCCTTATATTGCTGATAGTGGGTGTGATAATAATGGCTCTCCTGATTTTTCTGATAGCTCCAGACAGATCTCAGCCCAAGGATCAAACTTCAATGCAAGCGAGCCTGAATTTTGTGAGCAAAGCGAACCTGCCCCTATAGAACTATTGAAAAGTGTCTTAGAAAAAGGTTCACAAGTCTCTCAGAGTGCCAAGGCATATGCTGATCGCTTGGCTTACCTTCATGACATCGCTAATTTTTTGATCCAAGTTGATGGGTTAAAAGAGTCTGTTCAGCGGGAGGGATTATCGTTTGAGCAAAAGGCGGTGCTGAAGCGGGCAAAGGATGCGATCGCCCATTTCGCGGCGTGTATTGAAGAGATCGAAAAACACCGCTAGCCAGAAATCTGCTTGTGCAACCATTGAGCCGCACTCCTATTCGAGCCGTTCAGCGGAGCAGTTTTAGTGCATTAGCAAATGCCTTTTTGCCTAACGCCTTCGGGCTCTACAACACGCATAGCAACGTACATGGCCATCTAACGATGAGAAAATGCGGACAAAGTGCTACTGGGCGCTTCGTGGCGTAACCATCCGCGCATCTGTTGCTCGGCCCATCGCAAGAGGAAAGCGGTTTGGTAGGACTCGTTTAGCTGCTCACACCGCCCCTAGGGAGCTAGTCATTCAAAAATTCTTCGGGTGAAATATTAGCTTGCTTAAGAATTGCTCTCAGCGTACCTTCAGGCATATCACCGGGATGATTAGGAACCGTTGTAGAACATTTTGTTTCAGAGTTGTACCAAATCTCGTGGCTGCCAGCAGCTTGACGGTCGAACACAAATCCAAACTGCTTTAGCCTTTTGACAATTTTTCTGTACTTGAACCCGGATAAACGACCCATTTACAGCCCAACGAC
>QBMP01000141.1:0-5449 GCA_003242115.1 Phormidesmis priestleyi | reverse complement strand
TGTCGAGGAGCTTAAAGGTATCTTCCCTTTCAGCTCTAGACTCTAATAGCTTTTTGGCAACATCACGAGCGATTTCTAAGGTTTCTGTCACGGTGCGTCCTTGAGCAACCAAACCAGGAATATCCTTTGAGGTTGCTAAATAGACACCTTCTGGAAGCTTTTCAATATTGAGCTTAGCAATTTGTTCCATAACCCGTTCCGTGACTGTTATTGATCGCAATTTAATCATAGCGCTAGCCAGTCTGACCATTGCACCATAGCCTTGAGGGTTAACTCAAAGACCACAAGAACCCTTATACGGCAATTGCCCCGCTTCCCCCCAAAAGCGTACAGTAATTGAGCTAAACATACGCAATTAGGGAAGTGAAACCATCATGGCTGGAGCGCTAGACGGAAAGGTCGCCATCATTACAGGCTCATCTCGGGGCATTGGCAAGGCGGCAGCATTAGCCCTCGCTGAACAGGGCGGCAAAATTGTAGTGAATTATGCCCGCTCTAGCGAGGCAGCAGAGGCAGTGGTGGCCGAGATTGAGAAAAATGGGGGTGAAGCACTCGCCCTTCAAGCCGACGTTTCCAAAGTCGATGAGGTAGACGCCCTCATTCAAGCCACAATGGATAAGTTTGGCCGCATCGATGTGCTGGTCAACAATGCAGGCATTACCCGCGACACTTTGCTGCTACGCATGAAGCCCGAAGACTGGCAAGCCGTGATCGATCTCAACCTCACGGGCGTTTTCCTCTGCACCCGCGCCGTCAGCAAAATCATGCTCAAACAGCGCTCGGGCCGCATCATCAATATTTCCTCCGTTGCTGGCCTGATGGGCAACCCTGGCCAAGCCAACTACAGCGCCGCCAAAGCAGGCGTCATCGGCTTCACCAAAACCATCGCCAAAGAACTCGCCCCTCGCGGCATCACCGCCAATGCCGTCGCTCCTGGCTTCATCGCCACTGACATGACCGAAGACCTCAAGAACACCGAAGAAATCCTCAAATACATTCCGATCGGGCGCTACGGCCAACCCGAAGAGGTCGCTGGACTGATTCGTTTCTTAGCGGCTGACCCTGCCGCTGCCTACATCACCGGCCAAGTCATGAACGTAGATGGCGGAATGGTGATGCATTAAGACCAAAGCAGAGTCAGTTTTTTGCCAGTGCAGCTTTGACAGCAGCGCTTTGGTCGCGGCGGCTGATCCAGCGATGGTAGGTGCACGACGGAGTGGCCCATCATGCGGGCTGAAACGGTGTCAGGCAGACCCATGAGGACGGTGCGAACAGCCCAGGCATGACGCAAATCGTAAGGTGCGAAGGGAATGCCGTAGCGCTTGAACTGAAGTGAAACCTGCTGGCCGACGAGCTGCAATGTAGTTTGGGTGAGATCGGTATTGAGATTAGGCAAATTGACCTTTCTCAGGCTGAAGGCTTCTATCCATTCGGAGTAAAGGGGCCACACCTCGTGCTGTCCGGTCTTGGTGGTTTCGAGGACTTCGATGGCGGCTTCCTCGTCGCCGCTTGTAAGCATGGCGTAGTCGCAAAAGAAGACTTCATGGTTGCGCAGGCCATAGGTGGCCATAATGCCGTAGACAAACTGCCAAGCCGGATTAGGGATGCGTTTGTAGGCGCTGAGGATATCTTCATCGGTGGGAAGGATGCGGATTTGGGTTTTGCTGTTGCCGTAGTTGCCCCAGAATGATTTGAGTGGCGTCGGTAAGGAGATATTAAGGAACGCGGCGAAGGCGTCTAGGGCAGTGCAGCAGATTTGGCGGCTGCGAGAGTTGGCTTGAGTGCCTTGGACGGTGGCGTAAATTGCTTCGGGGAGTGAAAAACTAGGGTGCTGGGCGGCTAGGGCGCTGAGCTTTCGTAAATAGGGGGCGTAGGCTTTTGCCCAGGTGGTACGCACAGAAGCGGGCTGAGAGCTGCTTTCTCTGAGCTGAAAAAAATGGATTTGAAAGGCTTCTATTTGTGTAGATAGGTCTGTGCCGACTCGGTTGAGTCCGGCGGTAGGGCCTAAATAATTAGGCCAGTCAAAGGTGTTTTCAATCAGCTGCGCGGCGATGACTTTGGCGGTTTTTTCAATTTGCTTGAGGCCCGCTTTGTGGGCGGGAAAGCCCAATGGAATTCGCTGCTGAGAGGGCCGCAATTTAGGGCTGTCAGGTCGGGGCGGCAGCGTGCCGCGAAGGTTTCGCCTCGACGCTCAATTTTGAGGCCGAGTTTGGCGGCTTTGAGGCGAGTGTTGAGGGCTGTGAGGGCTTCATCGAGCGGATGAGGGGTCATAACGGTAGAGCATGAGGCGGAAAATTAGCAGCCATCAGCGGCAAAGGAAATGTTTCAGCGATAGCGTTAGTTGTTACGATAGCTAAAGCTGATTGCAGTACTTAAAAAAATATTAAGCGTAGAATACGCGATTCATTATGGGCCGTGTGGGAGTTTTATTACTAAATTTGGGTGGGCCAGAAAAGCTGGAAGACGTTCAGCCTTTTTTGTTTAACCTGTTCTCAGATCCTGAAATTATTCGGATTCCCTTTCCGGTGCTGCAAAAGCCGCTAGCCTGGTTCATTTCTAGCCGCCGCGCCAAAACCTCGCAGGCTAACTATCAGCAGATTGGCGGTGGTTCGCCCCTGCGCCGCATTACCGAAGAACAAGGGGCTGCCTTAAAGGCCAAGCTACAAGCGCAGGGCCAAGACGCGGAAGTATTTGTCGGGATGCGCTACTGGCATCCGTTTACGGAAGAGGCGGTTGCCCGCATTAAGCGTGAGAACCTAGAGAAACTGGTGGTTTTGCCGCTGTACCCGCAGTATTCGATTAGCACGAGCGGCTCTAGCTTTCGGCTGTTGGAGCAGCTTTGGCAGGATGATCCGAAGCTAGCACCGATTGACTATACGCTGATTACGTCTTGGTATGCGCGTCCGGGCTATGTGCAGGCAATGGCGGGGTTGATTCGCACAGAGCTAGATAAGCTGCCTAACCCAGATGGGGCGCATATTTTCTTTAGTGCGCATGGGGTGCCGGTGAGCTATGTGGAGGATTTTGGTGATCCGTATCAGCGGGAGATTGAGCACTGCACTGAGCTGATTATGCAGGCACTAGGGCGACCTAATGAGCATACGCTGGCCTATCAGAGCCGAGTAGGCCCGATTGAGTGGTTGAAGCCCTATACCGAAGATGCGATCGCGGATTTAGCCAAAAAAGGGGTTGATGATCTGGTGGTGGTGCCGATTAGCTTTGTTTCGGAGCATATCGAGACGCTGCAAGAGATTGATATTGAGTATCGTGAGATTGCGGAAGAGGCCGGGATTAAGGGCTTTCACCGGGTGCCTGCTTTAGATACGGATGAGACGTTTATTGCGGATCTAGCAGCAATGGTGAATGAGGCTTTAGTTACCCCACCCGTTCGCTTTTCTGACCTCGAAAAGCCCAAAAAACAAGTCAAAATATATCCTCAAGATAAATCCGCTTGGGGCATGACCCCGGTGGCTGAAGTCTGGAATGGCCGCTTGGCGATGCTGGGCTTTTTGGCGCTGCTGGCTGAAATTATTACCGGACACGGCCCGCTGCACTTGATCGGACTACTTTAATTTTAATCGGGCTAATATAGAGTCTGACCAGCGGCGACGAACGCCAGCTACTATAAGCGCCAGACATTATGAACGACAAGCGCAGCATTTTCAGCGAATTCAAGCAGCAGATTCAGATTTTACTGGCTGTGGTGGTGATTTTATGGGCGATTGAAATCGCTGATTGGCTGATTTTTCGCGGCGCGCTAGATCAGTGGTTTGGAATTCGCCCACATCGCCTCAGCGGGCTATGGGGCATTTTGTTTGCGCCTTTTTTGCATGGCGACTTTACGCATTTGCTGGCGAATACGGTGCCGCTGGTGAGCTTGGGCTGGCTGATTATGCTGCGTAAGACGGAAGACTGGTTTGTGGTGAGTGCGATCGCGGCCCTTTGTAGCGGCCTTGGCACCTGGATCGTCGGCTCTCCTTACTCTGTGCATATTGGCGCAAGCGGTGTTATTTTTGGCTACTTTGGCTTTTTGCTGCTGCGGGGTTATTTTGAGCGTAGCGTGGTGGCTATTGCCTTCTCTCTCTTAGTCGCCTTTTGCTATGGGGGCATCATTTGGGGCGTGCTGCCCAATCAACCCGGCATTTCGTGGGAAGGTCATTTATTTGGCTTCTTAGGCGGCATCTTGGCGGCTAAGCTGCTTTCTAAGCCGCGTAGAGCCTCGTCCGATCAGCTAGATCTGTAGCGTTCGGCCTTTCACGCTGAAGGTTAGCCTATTTCCAATGTACCAGCCACTGCATCCGTGAGATAGTTGGCAGCGGCTTCGACGGCAGCAACCGCATTTTCGTACAGCATTCGAGTTGGCCCTAGCACGCCTAAGCTACCGACTGGCCCCGGCGCTTGACCGTAGGTAGAGGTCACCAGCGCACAGGACTGCATGGGCGCGAGTGGATTTTCGGTGCCAATCCAAATCCGCAGTCGCTGGGTATTAGTGAGATCGGCGGTAGAAATCAGCGGCCAGAGCTGATCGCGGCCATCTTCGAGCAGGGTGACAATGCTGCGGATTTGGCTGCGCTCAGAGAATTCGGGCTGATCGAGGACTTCGGCAAGGCCGCTGATGAGGATTTGGGTGGCGGGGTTGGTGTGCGATCGCTTCGCCAAATCCACCATCGCCTGCTGCAAATGACGGGCATAGCGCCGAAACGCCTGATCAATTTCCGACCAGTCTAAATCTACTTCTGTGAGCGATTTTCCTTTGAGCTGATCGGTCAAAAAGTTAGAGAGGATTTGCAGCTCACGCTCATTGACCGGCTGGCTTTCAGCCGCGTCTGTTTCAAAATTACCTGTGCTGGCAATACCTAGTTTGGCTTGAGCATCAGCTTGGTAAGACATCAAAATAGAGTGATTGTTGCAGGTATCGATCACCACTAGCAGCAACTGTTCGTCATTCACGCGCACGATCTGCACATACTTGATTTTGGCTTGGGTTCTTTGCGGCATGGTTACCAGCGCAATGTAGCCACTGAGGCTGGCCAAAACTTGGGCTGATTCTTGCAAAAGTGCTTCCATCGCTTGGCCATTCCAGCCAATGCGTTGATTGAGCGTCGCTTCGATTTGGCGAGTGAGTGGATTAACGACTGAACTTGATAGCGGCATCAGCTCATCAACATAGGTACGATAGCCAGAATCTGACGGAATTCGGCCAGCAGAGGTGTGCGGCTGATAGAGCAAGCCGGAATCTTCAAGGGCGCTCATGACGTTGCGAATGGTGGCTGAGCTGACTTGCAGGTCATAGCCGCTGGCTAACGCTTTTGAGCCGACGGGCTCGGCAGTTCTCACGTAGTGGCGCACGGTGGCTCGAAGGATATTTTGCTGCCGAGGAGTGAGCTTCATAGACGCGTTGCTAGAGAATTAGGAGTAATTCAGAATAAACAGATTGCTGAGATGGCCC
>QBMP01000140.1 GCA_003242115.1 Phormidesmis priestleyi | reverse complement strand
TTCCCAAAGGCTGCTATCGCACTTATTTAGCCCCGGCAGCGGTCGGCGATATGATTGAAACGCTGATTTGGGGCGGCGGCTTGGGCGAAGCTGATTTGCGGCAGGGCAATAGCGCTCTGGGCAAATTAGAGCGCGGTGAGTTGAGCTTGAGTGCGCAGTTTTCACTGAGTGAAAATTTCGAGCGAGCCGGCGTGCCCCGGTTCAATTCATTAGGAGAAGCGGCCCCGGCGCAGCTACCCGTTATTCAGCAAGGGCAATGGATAAATTCGCTGGTGAGCAGCCGCAGCGCCAAGGAATATGGCAAGGCGAGCAATGCTGCAAATGCAGGAGAAACGATGCGCGCGCCTGTGGTAGATCCAGGCCAGATTCGTAAGCAAGATATTTTCAGGGAGCTGGGCACGGGGCTTTATCTTTCTAATTTGCACTATCTCAACTGGAGCGATCTCACGGCTGGGCGAATTACTGGAATGACTCGCTATGCCTGTTTTTGGGTAGAAGACGGCGAAATTGTCGCCCCGATTGAAAATCTGCGCTTTGACGATGATCTCTATCGATTTTTAGGTGAAGGACTGCTGGGGCTGACGCAGGCGCAAACCTTTTTGCCAGCGGTGGGAACGTATGATCGCAGGTCGCTGGGCGGCATGTGGATGCCCGGTATGCTGATTGATCAATTTCGGTATACGCTTTAGGTTTTGCTCCCGCTTAATTGCGGGTCTGACCCATTGGGGCTATTTAGAACTATCATGTCGTCTTCCCAACTGTCTGAACAGTCGTCTAAACAGCTGCCCTCTCAGCCCTCTGAACAGCGCCTTTCGATTTCTTTGAGCAGTGTGCTGGTGGTGTTTGCGGCGATCGCTGCGGCGATCATTGGCTGGCACCTCAGAGGGCTGCTGCTGCTAGTGATGATCTCTATCGTTTTAGCCTGCTCTATCGCCCCGATAGTGAAATGGGCCGAGCGCTTTCGGATTCCTCGCTGGCTGGGCGCACTGCTTACCTATTTAATGATTATCGGCACCTTAGTCGGCGTCGTTTTACTGATTGGCCCAACGGTGCTCGATCAAATTCAGCTCTTGGTGCGGCAGCTGCCGCTATTGCTACGCAAAGCCGTTACCCAAGTAGAAGCCTGGGCCTTGACTCTTAATGACAATCGCCCCGACTTCACCAGCCAAGTGTTTGATCAGCTAGACGTACAGGCGATCGCCGCTTGGGCCGTGCGCTCTACTCGTCAGGTTGCCCTGCGGTCTTTTAGCGTCACTACCGATATTTTGGGCACGCTGCTGAGCCTAGTGCTAGCTGTTTTCATCTCTGGCTATCTGCTAGCCGATAGCGAAACGCTCACCACTAACTTTGTCCGACTGCTGCCTAGCCCCTGGAACGTCAGAGTCAGCGAGCAGCTCCCCGAAATTGGCAACCGCATTGGCATCTACATTCGCGGGCGATTCATTGTCTCAGCAACGCTGGCTCTCGCAACCAGCATCGGTTTGAGCTTTTTGGGGCTAAAAGACTTTGCCATTGGCTTAGGCGCTATAGCCGGTGTCACCAATCTGATTCCTTTTTTGGGCCCACTTCTCGGCGCAATTCCGGCGCTCGTAGTGGCGATTCCGCAGGGTGGCTGGATTGTGCTGTGGGTGATTATTTTTTACGTCATTATTCAAAACATTGAAACCTACGTTCTCGATCCGCTGCTGGTAGGATCTTCGGTGGGAGTCCATCCGCTGTATCAGCTATTGGCAGTGCTAGGTGGTACGCAGGTACTCGGCATTATCGGCGCGCTGATAGTGCCGCCTTGGGTTGCAGGCGGCGCGGTACTGCTCGAAAACCTGTATGTGAAGCCTAAGTTAGCCGCAGAAGCTAAAGCTCAAAGCGCCTCGGTAATAACAGAGGCTGGAGTGACAAATGGCGGCATGGCAGATGCTGGGCTAGTGGCGCTACCGACAGAAGAAGCCGTAGAACCCTCAATTCAGCCGTCGATCAAGCTGTGAGCTAACGAGTGAGAGCACGATGGCTTCACTGACTTTTTAAAAGCAATTGACTCACTTAGTGTGATTATTTAGGGTGGCTATGCAACGTGATTATGATTAGGAGAATTAACCAGAATGCCATCAGTACCCGTGTCATCCCAGCAGAAGGGCGTTACGGTTTGGTTTACCGGGCTTAGCGGCGCAGGCAAAACGACTATTAACGATGCACTCACTGAGCAGCTGCGCGATCGCGGCCTCAGCCTAGAAATTCTCGACGGTGACATCGTGCGCACCAACCTCACAAAAGGGCTAGGATTCAGCAAAGAAGATCGCGATGAAAATGTCCGACGCATCGGTTTTGTCTCGCATTTGCTGACTCGCAATGGCGTGATTGTGCTGGTATCGGCCATTTCTCCTTATCGCAACATTCGCGATGAAGTGCGCAACCGCATTGGCAACTTTATTGAGGTGTACGTCAGTGCCCCGGTAGAAGTGTGCGAACAGCGCGATGTGAAAGGGCTGTATGCCAAAGCTCGCTCTGGTGAAATCAAGCAGTTTACCGGCATTAGCGATCCTTACGAAGCGCCGCTAAATCCTGATGTCAACTGTGAAACTCACAAGGAAACTCTGGAAGAAAGCGTCAACAAAGTCATCGTAAAATTAGAAGAAATGGGCTACATTCCGGTGCCGGTGGCCGCGTAGAGTCGCGATTTGCCTGAGCCGAACTGAGCCGAACTGAGTTGAGCCAAACTGAGTTCGATAAACGAAAAAAGCAGGGCCAAAGCCCTGCTTTAAATCGAAACTATTACAACCTCAGTTTGGAACACCCATCCCGACCCTACGGGCCACCCTTCCAGAAGGGATTTACTTCAGGCAATCAGCATAAACTACTTATTCCGAATTCAGAGGTACTTAGCCCAAAGCCGCCGCGCCGCCAACAACTTCCAAAATCTCTTGGGTAATCGCAGCCTGACGAGCCTTGTTATAAGAGAGCGTAAGCGTTTTCATCAGCTCTTTAGCGTTGTCGCTAGCGCTGTTCATCGCCGTCATTCTAGAGGCGAGTTCACTCGCAGCTGATTCTTGCATGGCTCTCAAAACTTGGTTATTGAGATACAGCGGCAGCAGCGCATCCAAAATTTGAGCCGGATCTTGCTCAAACAGCATGTCTTTCGGAAATTCGCTGACGGCTACATCCGGCGCGTCTTCTCGCTCTACAGCCAAGCGACCATCGCGGCTTGTAAGCCGAAAAATTTCGTCGTCTTGGGCTTCTAACCCCTGCGGATCGAGCGGCAGCAGCGTTTGAGTAACGGGCTTGTTGCTCACTAAAGACAAAAACTTGGTGTAAACCAGCTCAACGCGATCAATTGTTTCTGAGAGAAACAAAGAAAGCAGCTCTTCTGAAATCGTAGAGGCTTCGTCGGCGGTGGGGATTTGCTCTAGGCCCGTGTACTTGGCAGAAATCGGGGCATTGCGGCGCTCAAAGTACTGAATGGCCTTACGACCAACTAATACGTAGGTGATTTCTAGTCCTTCAGCCGCTAGCTCTTTGGCGCGAATTTCGGCGCGGCGGATGACGTTGGCATTGTAGCCACCGCACAGGCCGCGATCGCCTGAAATTACCAGCAAAGCAACTTTTTGGGCTTCACGCTGCTGCAACAGCGGCAGATCGGACATATTTTCAAACTTTAACCGGCTCTGCAATCCGTACAGTACCTGCGCTAAGCGATCAGCAAATGGGCGAGTAGCGTTGACTTGAGCTTGAGCCCTACGCACTTTAGCAGCAGCGACAAGCCGCATTGCTTCGGTGATTTTGCGCGTATTTTTGACCGACTGAATGCGATCGCGAATCAGTTTTAAATTAGCCATAGTTTTATTTACAAGGCCGCTAGCGATCAAAGTTCAGTGCCTAAACCCTAAATCAATGGCGACCTCAGACGCGTCTCCCTACGCGGCCAAAAATGCCTGCTTACTCTCATCAATCGCCGCATTTAGCAGCACAACGGCCTCGTCGCTCAACACCTTTTTGCTGTTGATTTCATCAACAAATGCTTTCTTACTGGTATTGAGATAGGCAATCAGTTCGCTCACATAGTCAGCGACTTTTTCGACAGGTACATCATCGAGTTTGCCATTAATACCCGCGTAGATGACAGCAACCTGCTCAGGCAGCGTGCGCGGTGCATACTGCTTCTGCTTGAGAATTTCTCTCAGGCGCTGACCCCGCGCGAGTTGAGCCTGCGTGGCCGGATCGAGATCCGAAGCAAACTGTGCAAATGCCTGAAGCTCATCGAACTGAGCTAGCTCTAGCTTGACTTTACCGGCCACTTTTTTGATGGCTTTGGTCTGTGCGGCTGAGCCTACCCGAGATACCGAGATACCAGCGTTAATCGCAGGCCGCAAGCCAGAGTTAAACAAATCGGAAGAGAGGAAAATCTGACCGTCGGTAATCGAAATCACGTTCGTCGGAATGTAGGCCGAAACGTCACCTGCCTGCGTTTCAATAATTGGCAGGGCGGTCATGCTGCCTTCGCCAAGTTCAGGGCTGAGCTTAGCGGCGCGCTCTAGCAAGCGGGAGTGTAAATAAAACACATCGCCAGGATAAGCTTCACGACCGGGCGGACGCTTGAGCAAAAGCGACATTTGACGGTAAGCCTGAGCTTGCTTGGTCAAATCATCGTAAACAATTAGAGTCGCTTTGCCTTTGTACATAAAGTACTCAGCAATCGAAGCGCCTGTATAGGGAGCTAAATACTGAAGAGCCGCTGGGTCATTGGCATTTGCAGCAACCACGACAGTGTAGGCAAGAGCGCCGCGATCTTCGAGCAAGCCGACAATTTGAGCGACTGAAGAGGCTTTTTGGCCAATGGCGACATAGACGCAAATGACGTCCTGGTCGGCTTGGTTGAGAATGGTGTCAATTGCGATCGCAGTTTTGCCGGTTTGGCGATCGCCAATAATCAATTCTCGCTGACCTCGGCCCACCGGAATCATCGCATCAATGGCGGTAATCCCAGTTTGCAAAGGCTCATACACCGACTTACGTTCAATGATGCCAGGAGCCGGAGATTCAATCAGGCGAGTTTCAGTGGTGTTGATATCGCCTTTGCCGTCTAGCGGCTCGCCGAGCGTATTCACCACGCGGCCTAGCATTGCTTCACCTACCGGCACAGAAGCGATTTTGCCAGTCGATTTTACCGTGCTACCTTCTTGAATATAGCGGCCTGTGCCCATCAGCACCGCGCCGACGTTATCTTCTTCCAAGTTGAGGGCGATACCAGCGGTGCCGTCTTCAAATTCGAGTAGCTCACCCGCCATCGTGTTATCAAGGCCGTAAATGCGGGCAATGCCGTCACCCACCTGCAAGACCGTACCGATGCTATCGGCCTTGACGCTCTGATCGTATTCTTCTATCTGCTTTTGGATAATGCTGCTGATTTCATCGGGTCTGATGCTGATCATTAGGAGTCACTCTACTAACTACTGATATGGATGATATGGACTGAAGTATGGACAGAAAACTATTATTCTTTGAAATTTTTGAAAGGCGGCTCTCATACGCAATAGTCAAAGCAGACCGCTAAGACACGCCAAGCTGTAGGCCAATCCGGCGAAGCTGACCTCGAATGCTGGCATCTAGCACCTGAGAGCCAATTTGAATAATCACCCCGCCAATCAAATCAGGATCTACTTGAGCCACAATCTCAACGGAGGTCGCTTGGGTTATTCCCTGCACTTTCTGACACACCGTTTCGGTTTGCTCATCGCTCAAAGGAATAGCTGAGGTCACTTCAGCTAAAACCGTTTGCTTTAGCGCCCGGACTTTGACCTGAAACTCTTGCAAAATCGGCGCCAACAAATAAATGCGGCCCCGATCCACTAGCAGCATCAGAAAATTTTTCATAGACCTGTTGGCATCGTCGCCTAAGACGGTATTCAACACGCCTTTTTTAACGTCGCTGTTCGTAATCGGGCTAGCTAACAGATCGGATAGGTCGCCTGATGCCTTAAGCAGGTTGAGTAGATCAGAGGCGATCGCACTCAGCTCATCCACCTGATTGCTCGATTGCGCAATCGACAGGAGCGCTTGGGCGTAAGGCGCAGCAACCTCTGAAGTAGCAGTACTCATGATTTTCCTATAATCTCCTAAATCCTAATTGCCTAACTGCGCAATGCTTTGATCCACCAGCTTGGCCTGAACACCTTCATTGAGCGCGTTAGGCAAATTGCCCCGAACCCGCTCAATCGCCATCTCTGCAACCTGCCTACGCAATTCCTGCACAACCTTATCTTGCTGAGAAGTTAAGTCTTGAGCAGCCGATGCTTTGAGCCGTTCAATATCTTTGGCCGACTGCGCCAACACCGCCTGACGAGCGCTTTCCGCATTGACTTGCGCTTCAGTGCGAATTCGCTCAGCTTCTTTTTTTGCCATCTGTAGCTCTTGCTGCTGCTCAGCTAGGGCAGAGGCTGCCTGTTTTTGCCGCAACTCCGCCTGCGTAATCGCCGCTTCAATGGCATCGCGACGCTCTTTGAGCTTACCGCCCAAAAAGCCACGACCAAAGTAGACAATCACGCCAATAATAATAGCTAGGTTAATCAAGTTCGATTCGAAGATATCGAAGTTCAACCCAAATCCTTTTGTTTCAGAGGCCAACAGCCCCCACACTTCCGTTAACACGTTCGATACCTAATACTGCTACTGCGTCTTCTTCTAAAAACTATTCTATAGAAACTACTCTATAGAGTGAGAATGCCTAAGTGGCTTTAGCCAACTCAAGTTAAGCTGCCGAGCCTAGCAACTTACCCAATATCTGATCGCTCAAGCTACCCACTTGAGTTTCCAGCTGAGACATCGCCGCCGTTTTTTGTTTATCTAGCTCTTGCTGCACCGACTCGCGCTGAGCCGCTGCTTCTTGCTGAGCTGCCGCCTGACTTTGCGCCGCCAGCTTTTGAGCCTCGGCCTGAGCCTGCTCAATCACAGTGCGAGCCTCACGGCGCGCCCCTGCCAGCGACTGCTCGTACTCAGCGGCAAGCTTTTCAGCCTTAGCTAAGCGCTCTTGAGCATTGCCCTTCGCCTCTCGGACGTAGGTGTCGCGATCATCGATAGCTGCACCCAACGGCTTGTAAAAAATGGCATTCAGCACAGCCATTAAAATCAAAAACTGAATGGCCATCAGCGGCAAAGTGGCGTCTAAATCAAACAGCCCGCCGCCCTCTTGAGTCGCTTCAGCGGCTTCAACAGCCAGTAATGTCAGTCCTGTCCACATGATCCTTTTCTCAATCTCGCTGAAATTGTTCGACCGCTAATTTTCCAGAGCTTTTCGCAAATATTCGCAAATTCAATAGTTGCAAATACGCAGGAAAAGATGCACTCGCCTAATTAAGTCTCCATAAGCTTTATTGAAATAGCTTCTGTAAAAGCGCTATCGACAAAAGCGCTAAATAAAGCAAATCAGGCTAAGCAAATTGGGGCAGAAGGAAGATCCTCCGGCCCCAACCGTTGAACTATGTGAAGGGGTTTGCAAACAACAAAACGAGTGCAACCACCAATCCATAGATGGTGAGTGCTTCCATAAAAGCCAAACTGAGCAAGAGCGTGCCGCGAATTTTGCCTTCAGCTTCAGGCTGACGGGCAATCCCTTCTACAGCCTGACCAGCTGCCGTACCTTGACCGATGCCAGGGCCAATTGTGCCTATACCAATCGCCAAACCAGCCGCAATGACAGAAGCGCTAGCAATAGTCGGATCCATGATGTTTTTCCTTAGTGTGTTTAAGTGAGGTCAGGTCTTTCACAGCTTTTGACTGTGATTTTTAAAACCTGTGGAGAAAGAGATTTATGAGAGTCTCCCGCGCTCAAGTTGAATCATCTAAATTGTGTAAACTGCCACATCCCCTGGCATCTAGCAAATTAAATTCACCAAAAAAAGCCTTCTAAGGTCAGAAAGCTTTTATGAGGGAACTTAGCCATGCTCTTCTTCGCCGTGACCCTCAATGGCTTCACCAATGTATACGGCGGCTAGCGTGGCAAAAATAAGTGCCTGAATCGCACTGGTAAATAGGCCCAGCGCCATCGCTGGCAGCGGCACGAACAGTGGCACCAATAGCACCAATACGGCCACCACTAATTCATCTGCCAAAATATTACCAAACAGACGGAAGCTCAGAGAAAGTGGCTTGGTAAAATCTTCTAAGATGTTGATTGGCATGAGCAGCGGAATCGGCTCAATGTACTTCGCAAAGTAGCCCAGTCCGCGCTTGCGAAAGCCTGCATAAAAGTAAGCTAGCGAAGTCAACAAAGCCAACGCTACCGTTGTATTGATGTCGTTAGTGGGGGCCGCCAGTTCAGCGCCTCCTGGAATGTGAATAAGCTTCCAAGGAATCAGTGCGCCTGACCAGTTAGAGACAAATATAAACAGGAACAGAGTGCCAATAAAAGGTACCCAAGGGCGATATTCCTTTTCGCCAATTTGGTCTTTAGCTAGGTCACGAATAAATTCCAGCGCATATTCCATGAAGTTTTGCAGGCCGGAGGGCACTCGTTCTATCTTGCGGCTCGCAAGAAAGGCCACACCGATAATGAGCGCGCCGACAAACCAAGAAACTAGAAAGACCTGACCGTGTAACTTGAGTCCTCCCAGCGTCCAATAATAGTGATTGCCCAGTTCGAGCTTGGCTAGTGGGCCAGCCCAAATTGAGGAGTTTATTAAGTGCAGGGTATTTAGCATGACCATTCGAGTATCAAAATAAGAGGTGCGCTAGAGAATGCGCCAAAAGGCCGAGAAACTTTTTCTAAGGGCTTTTACGATAAGCTCAATGCCAGCCGCGCAGACCCAGCAAACGGACAAGGCCAACTCAGACGGCGTTGTCTTGAGGGTGAGGGCTTTGCATTTCAGCCGCCTGAACTTCCACCACCGCCCGAACTGAAATAGCTTGAGCTGAAACTGGCTGAGGCTTAATGATTGGCCAAAGGACGTAGGCCATAATGGCGACTTTATAAGTCAAGAAACCCAAAAAGACAGGAATGACTTCTAATTGATCCCATCGCAGGGCAACGATCATCACGCCTGCAAAAATAGCCAGTCGTCCAGTGCTTGAGTTTTTGCTTTGCCGACCAATGGCGCTGACGTTTTCCCCTAGCATCTTGAGGTATACAACACCTGCAACAGCACCCAACATGTAGTCGAGAGCAATCTGCAGGGAGTAGGCTCCCCAGACACAGAAAAATATGACAGCCCCGAAAGCAGCGGTCAAACCCAGTAGATTTTGCTGTAGCTGGTAGAAGTCTTGCATGGACGCCTCAGAAGGCGGCGGCAGCAGAACCTCACTGCTTTCGGCAGCTTCAACAGAACTATGTTGAGTTGGCCCAGGTTCTGGCCCAGACTGAATGGAAGCAAAAGATGCAGTAAGCGCCTTTGGAGCAATACTGCCTGGGTTTGCTAGCCGACTAATTACACCATTTCTTACGCCATTTTCGGTTAACTCTATCGGCTCAGCGTCAATCGCATCCTCGATAGTGATCGGATGAATGCTTCCTAGACGTAAGCCAGAATATTCAGAAGGATATTCTCTGAGGGCTCTATTTTGCTTCCTATTGGGCTTTCCACTTAAGTTCTGGGTCGAATTTTCAGCAGAGATCACGGTAGCAGAATCCATCTAGCAGAGTGCGAAAAAATCAGGGCGCGAAAAAAATTAGGATGCAAAAAAGTGTGAAAAAGTTTGTGAAATCAACCTACTGTAGGTCAGAGCCAACCCCTGCCAAACTTCGATTTGATCATATCATGGCAACAATCAATACTTAAGAAAAAAGTTTTGATCATAGATTTGGCGCTAAGGCTATAGCGGCTGTAGCATAATCAGCTGACGGGCTTGGAGCGATCGCACCAAATCCAGCCCACTGGCCAACCCACTGGCCAACCCACTGGCCAACCCCAGATCAGCCAGAATCTCCGCTACCGAATGAGCCTGCTGCGGCTCACACTTTTCTAAAAACGCAAACTCCTCAGCGCTCACCGAAACCACCTGATAGTCGTAGTTAAAAAAACTGCGGCTAGGCCAGCCTTCCATACAGGCATGACGCTCTGGAATCGCTGTTTGCAGCAGCTTGTCATCGCTCCAGTCGATTTTGCTGAGCGGCGGGCGGCTGAGAAAAAATTCATAGTGAGTAATTTCTGGATCGAGTACTTCGATCAGACGGTAGCGATCGCGCTCCGCCAACCCACTAGCGCGCTCCATCAGATCCGGCGCACTCCCAATCAGTCGGAACAGATCCCAATACTGCGGATTAGAAAAGCCGACAAACTCTAGCCCAGAAGCATCGATCAGCTCAAACAGGGTTTTGACGTTGTAGTCAATTTCCTGTGGATGCACATACATATCGGCAAAGCACTCATCTCGCTGATTTTCCAGAGCCCAGCGGGTTTGCTCACGCTGCCGGATGCGGTTTTGCTCCGGCAGCGATGAAAATAAAGTGCGGCCTACCTGCACACCGTCTTTATAGTCACCCTGGCGGCTTGGCCCCTGCAATAGCGCGATCGCTTCTTGCGTGAGCTGAATTTCCCAGCGGCCTAGTTCGGCATAGACAAATATATGGAGAATGCCGCCCGGCTTGAGCTTAGTCGCCAGTGCCTGAATGCCGCGAACCGGGTCGGGCATGTGGTGCAGCACGCCCACACAGTTGATTAGATCAAACTCACCCGGAATTTGATCGACATCGTAAATACTGAGGTTGTGAAAGGTGACCCGGTTTGCCCCAGAGCGCTGACAGCGTTCGGTAGCGACCGCGATCGCCCCTGCGCTCAAATCCATCCCCACCACTTCAGCCTCAGGATTGAGATGCACCAGATACTCCGTACCGACACCCGTACCGCAGCCCGCATCCAAAATTCGCACCTGGTTCGTAGCAGGCTTTTGACCCGTGCAAAAGCTGTACGCACTCGGCCAGTGCCAGCGCCAGTTGTAGCCTGGAGGCGCTTCATCTAACAGCGGTTCGGGCGGAAAAGGAT
>QBMP01000013.1:31080-36183 GCA_003242115.1 Phormidesmis priestleyi | reverse complement strand
GATATCTTTCATAAAACGGTTTACAAGGTCATACGGGAATATCAGAACCCCTTTTGATGTTAGCTCACAGAGATTTGATGCCTGAGCGTTTGCAGATCCTTTAAGATGACAGAGCTAGCGACTGTGAGCAGAACACTTTTTCATCTGCCGAATCCAGCCGAATCCAAATCCAGCCGAATCCATCCATAAGAGCGTTTTTTGTTTCTCCATTTGAGTTTCTATTTTTTAATCAGGAAGATTCAGATCATGAGGGTTTCTCCTAAGTATTTAGGATGTAGTGGACTGCTGCTGCTAGTCGGTGTGAGTGTAGGCTGGGCCGGACATACTTACACAGATAGCCGCACGGCTAAGCTACAGCCCTCATTTGAGCAGCCTTTGCCGACCGCAATTCCGGCAGTGCAAGAGGCAACGACGCCAGCGGCTGTGCCTTCAAGCTCACCGATAGATGCTAACTTCATTGCAACTGCGGTGGATCGGGTGGGGCCGAGCGTGGTGCGCATTGATGCCTCGCGCTCAGTTCAAGACGATACTGACCCGGCCAAGCGTCGATTGTTTGATCGCTTTTTCGGCCAGGAGCCGTCTGATGCGCCTTTAGATCTGCCCAATCAAAGGCCCGATCAAGGCCCAAGACAAGGCCCCAAGCAAGATCCAGAGCATATTGAGCAAGGGACTGGTTCTGGATTTATTTTGACGACCAATGGCAAGCTGCTGACCAATGCGCATGTGATTGAAGGGGCCGATACGGTAATGGTGACGCTTAGAGATGGCCGCACGTTTACCGGAGAGGTGATGGGCGCTGATCCCGTTACCGATGTGGCAGCCATCAAAATTGAGGCTGATAATTTGCCGGTTGCGCCTTTAGAAATGTCGGGGAATCTTTCGCCAGGGCAGTGGGCGATCGCCATCGGCAACCCCTTAGGACTCGACAATACCGTCACCGCAGGCATCATCAGCGCTTTAGATCGCACCAGCACGCAAGTGGGCATCGCCGACAAGCGCGTGCAGTTTATTCAAACCGATGCCGCGATTAATCCGGGCAATTCTGGTGGGCCGTTGCTGAATGCCCAAGGTGAGGTGATTGGGATGAACACCGCGATTAGAGCCAATGCGCAAGGGCTCGGCTTTGCAATTCCAATTGAGACGGCGAAGCGAATTGCCGATCAGCTATTTGAAACGGGTAAGGTGCAGCATCCTTACTTGGGCATTCAAATGGTGAATTTAGATAAAGAGATGCGCGATCGCCTCAATCAAGATCCAGCGCTAGGCGTCAAAATTAACGAAGATCGCGGCGTGGTCATCGTGCGCGTCATGCCCAGAACCCCGGCTGAAGCGGCAGGTCTAAAACCCGGCGATATTATCAAACGCATCAATCAAACAGAAATTGTTGATGTCACTGATGTGCAATCGCAAGTAGAGCGCAACGGCATCAAAGATTTGCTGCAAGTCGAAATTGTGCGCAACGGCAAAGTCCAAAAAATCGACCTCAAGCCCACTGCCCTACCCTCAGAACTTGAGTAGGTTTGGTAAATCAGTCAGCTGACAAATCTTTAAGCGCTGCCTTTCTCAAGGCGCTTTTTTAAGCTCAAGGCTCTTCTTATGAAATGCCCTTTTTTAAGCGTCTTCTTCAAGATCGCTTTTTAAATCCAAATCCAACGAGCCAGACAAATTTGTCTCTAGCTCCATGCGCTGCTCCATCTGCCGCAGAAAATAGCCCGTCATCATGGCCGAAGCCAGCAGACCGGCAAGATTTTCCCGATCAGTGCTGACCTGTACGCTAAACCCGTCCGCAGGCAATACGCCCACCAATCCCTGCACATTGTGAGAGATGATTTGCTTAATCTCGCCGCTGACTGACTGAGCAACCCGGCTCAGTACTTCGGGCGGCTGATGCTGCAAGTAGTTCAGAAGTTCGTTGGACTTAACATCCTCTGAATTCAGGCTGGTAAAGTCTGCGCTTTCGGGATTAAAAACCATAGAGATACTGCATAGCTGACGTTAGCTTAACCACTGACAACTTCGATCAGAATGGGTAAATCTCCATACACCCCAAAAAAATAGGTGTTTAGGAGCGCTCATTCCTTAAAACAATCTGTGATATTTGTTAGGCGGCTATTGACAGCTTAACGAATAATGGGACGAATCGGCAGATGAATGAAGATTCAGTGAAAACAGGGTTTGCCTAACTGCCGTCATCCATCGCTCACATCCATCGCTCATATCTATCGCTCACATCCATCGTTTAACTAGGCGTCGTTCAGTCAGCAATTCTCAGGCGGTCATTATTCATCAGATATCGCTTCTTCTGACAGTTGGCTAAGGGCATTATCGAGAGCATCATCAGAGAGCACTGGTTCAAGTGGCTGAACGGCTCCTTCAGTTGGTGCATCGGCATCTATCGGCTCGTCGCTTGCTTGCTCCACCGAATCAATACTCATCGAATCTGCGGTGGTACTTGCTTCAGATAAGCTAGACCGAGTGCTATCGACTTCAGAGCTATCGACTTCAGAGCTATCGACTTCAGAGCTATCGACTTCAGAGCTATCAACTTCAGGGATATCGAGCTGTTCTGCACCTTCAATTGGCTTGGGCAGTCGGAGATTGCTAATTTGCGGCAGCTTGTCAATTTCAAAATGCTGATAAAACTTTTCGGTGATTTGTAGCCACGATGAGCGCCCGTCAGCCTGACGGCGTTTTTTGACAAAGCCTTGCTCTACGAGATCCGGCACATGCTGATACACGCCCGATCCGCGTAAATCAACCAGTTCGCTTTGGGCAATTGGGCCACGTAGCGCGATCGCTGCCAATGTCCGCAAAGCGCCCAGTCCAATATCTAGCGGCACAATGCTATCGACTAAAGGTTTGTACAGATCTCTAAGCTGAAGGGTGTAACCCGCTTCGGTTTCGGCTATTTCTAATGCGCCTTCGCGATGGGCATATTCTCCCATGAGATCAATCAGCCCTTCAGCCGCAGTGTCGCGATCGCACTTTGCAAAGTCTGCAATCTGAGCAATGCTCAAAGGCTGCGCTTTGAGATAAAGAATCGCTTCAATCGTGTTGGCAAGCCGAGACATAATCGCTGTCCACCTAAATGTCCAATCAAGCTAATGTCCAATCAAGTCCATCTGTTTTGCTGAACTTGATTCATGATTGGCTTCTAATTGACTCACAGAATTGACCCGTCAGTCCAGGTTACGGCCCGTTAGCTCAACAAAAATATCCTCTAAGTTAGCAGGCCGCGTCATCATCCCGGTTTTATCTGACTGCTGATCTAGGTAGTGATTGGCTTCGCCTAGCGTCGGAAAAAATAAATACTCCCAGCGATCGCCTTTCTGCTTCATCACAATGCCTTCTCCGTGCTTTTGGCGCAGCTCGGCTAAAGTGCCGCTCTCAATCAGCCGACCTTTATCCATAATGCCGATGCGATCGCACAAATACTCCACTTCTTCCATATAGTGCGTCGTCAACAGCATCGTTATGCCCTTTTCTTTATTCAGCTCTCGAATAATCTCCCACAGCCGCCGCCGCGTTTGTGGATCAAGCCCCACCGTAGGCTCATCCAAAAATAAAATACTTGGGTTGTGCAATAGCGCCCGCGCAATTTGCAGCCGTCGCTTGAGGCCACCAGAAAGGGTTTTGGCTTTATCGTGAGTGCGATCGCTCAGCCCCATATACCCCAGCCAGCGATCAATATCTACCTGCCGCTGAGCCGCCGGAATATGGTGCATCCGCCCATGAAACTCCATATTCTCCCAGACCGTTAGATCCGCATCTACGCTAATCTGCTGAAGCACCACCCCAATTTGCCGACGCACCTGAGCAGGCTGACGGCTGACATCATAGCCCGCCACCACAATATCGCCCTGAGTCTGCTGCACCAGCGTTGTCAGCATCCGAATCGTCGTCGATTTTCCAGCTCCATTTGGCCCCAACAGCCCAAACACCTCCCCCGGATAAATCGCCAGCGACAAATCGTTGACTACACAGGTATTGTCATAAACTTTATGAACATTTTGTAATGAGACTGCCGCCACCATCGCTTTACATCCAACTTGCCTTCATTAGCCTATAGCAATCAATCCCACTCATGCGAGCTAGAATCCACAACCAAGTCCTCTTCCTGCGCAATGCCGATGTTCCTCCCTTCAAAAAGAAAGGCTCCGTCGTTCGCAACAGCTATTTTTGGGCACTCAAATCAATTGCCGATCGCGCCCCCTTTCAAAAAGAATGGGAATTTGAAGAGCGCGTGTGGCTGGCCCTAACTCGAATGCTCACCTCCTTTGCTGAATCCGGCTATTTGGGACTCAGGGAAACCCAGCTTGAATTCAAGTCAGATGAAGAAATTCCTGCCGTGCTCAAGCCGATGGCAACTTGGTACGACCCAGCCGATTACGCCGATGAAGATGACAGCCACTCTTGGGACTAGGTAATTCCCTCAATACTCATAAAAATAGTCAAAAAATATAGTTAAAATATAGTCAAAAAAAAGCAGGTATTAGACACGATGATGCCTAACACCTGCGTTCTCAAAGCTTTACGCAGCCATAAAGACTACATCAAACCAAGCTGCTCCAAAATGCCCTTGCCAGAAACGAACTCAGTTACCATTGCCGCAACAAAGCCAATCATTGCCAAACGTCCATTCCAAGTTTCAGCAAACTCAGTAAAGCCAATTTTGCCACCAGGTGTTTCACTCATCGCTGTTTCCTCATTGGTTATGTTTACGCCTGCCCACAGTGCAAAACTCCTAATGTTGAGCGTACTCTGTAAACAGTTGTAAACAAATATTAACAGATCTAAATTGAATTTGCTATACCTCTACATACATTTTTTGAAATATCCAGCGATATCTATCATTAGAATCTTTACCCCAACATCAGGGTTTAAGCCACGGCCTAAGAGTTTTGTACCAGCTGCTCGCTCGCTGTACGCTCTAAATTCTCTTGTTCTTCATCCAGTCGGCGCTTACGGGCATAGAGCTGAATCGAAATCACAAAAGATAGCACCAGCCCCGCTACTAGCCAAGTAGTGGCATTGGTCGGAAAGCTATTTTGAAAAATCACCAGCATCACGATGGTCACCAATAGCAGCGTGGGTGCTTCATTC
>QBMP01000013.1:18969-31070 GCA_003242115.1 Phormidesmis priestleyi | reverse complement strand
AGTGCCCGCAATTGCTTTGGCCCCCATTTGCACTCCCCTTTGGCAAGCTGTTTGCGAAGCTTAGCGCAGTACAGGTGATAGCCCACCAGCAGCGCTACAAATCCTAGCTTGGCGTGCATCCAGCCTTCATGAAGCACCTCCGGACGCTGCCACAACAAGCCTGCGGCCATCGCCAGGGTCAAGATCATTCCTGGCGTGGTAATAATTTTCAGCAGCCGCGTTTCCATAACTGCGTACTGATTTTGCAAAATGCTTCGAGCAGGTTCAGGCTCGGCTTCTGCCTCTACATGGTAGATAAAGAGCCGCACCAAATAAAACAGGCCCGCGAACCAAACCACCACGCCAACAATGTGAAACGCCTTGAACCAGTAATAAGCCATTAAGTTAGGTCTACATAAGCCGATATTATCCTCCTTATCTTCCGCTAGCGGCTTATATTTTGATCGCCTAGCTCATAGGTTCTTAACGTTATTTCAGTTGGATTTGCCCCCATGCCCCCATCGCCATTGCCATCTGCGCCCGTCACCTGGCACGCCACGAACACCTACGAAGACATCCTTTATCACAAGGCTGATGGCATTGCCAAAATCACCATCAATCGCCCTCATAAGCGCAATGCCTTTCGACCTAAAACGGTTTTTGAAATGTACGACGCTTTCTCCGATGCGCGCGAAGACACCTCTATTGGGGTGATTCTGCTTACCGGCATGGGGCCGCATACCGATGGCAAATATGCGTTTTGTTCGGGCGGCGATCAGAGTGTGCGCGGTGAGGCAGGCTATGTCGGTGAAGATGGCGTACCCCGGCTAAACGTACTGGATTTGCAGCGGCTAATTCGCTCAATGCCGAAGGTGGTGATTGCTTTAGTAGCAGGTTATGCGATCGGTGGCGGGCATGTGCTGCACCTCGTCTGTGATTTGAGTATTGCCGCAGACAATGCCATTTTTGGGCAAACGGGGCCTAAGGTCGGTAGCTTTGATGGCGGCTTTGGCGCAAGCTACATGGCCCGTATTATTGGCCAAAAAAAAGCCCGTGAAATTTGGTTTCTCTGCCGTCAGTACAGCGCTCAAGAAGCCTTAGACATGGGGCTAGTCAATACAGTCGTGCCGATTGATCGGCTAGAGGCAGAAGGCGTGCAGTGGGCTCAAGAAATTTTGAGCAAAAGCCCGATTGCGATTCGCTGCTTAAAGTCAGCTTTTAATGCTGATTGTGACGGGCAAGCCGGACTTCAGGAGCTGGCCGGAAACGCGACGCTGCTTTACTACCTGAGTGAGGAAGGCGCGGAAGGGAAGCGCGCCTTTTTAGAAAAGCGGGAGCCGAATTTCAGACAGTATCCGTGGCTGCCTTAAGTGGCTGCCTTAAGTGGCTGACCGAGCGAAATTAACTCGAATTGATCGCTTCAATTAATCTGTAAAAATAATCGCTAAGTTTGATTTCTTGATGGGGAATTTTTTATGGTTTTTGCTGAAGATTAATCAGGTAATTGTTTAGCTGGAAACACTCAGTAGAATTACTATGAGATCACTATTCTTTACTCTAGCAAAAATCACTCATTAGGCAGAGGTTCCCATCGAATTAAGGGTAGGACTAACGGCAGAATTGATGCCTGAACTAACCGCGAAAACAGTTGAGGAAACTTGTTTCTTAGCTGCCGATCATTCAGCGATCACCATTGCATTTTTAGGAGCCGACTGAAAGGGAGAAACGGCCAAACAGCAAGCTTTCCGATGAGAGTCAACCGGCACGTTAAGCTGAGTGCAATAGCCACCCCGTCGCCCTTCGTGATTGTAAAAAGCTCAATTATGAGAATTAAAAGCCCAAGTGTGTTGATTTAACAAGCGGTGAGGGAGCCTGCTGTTTGCTGATAACTTCAGATTTTCTTTAGATTTAGTTCAAAAAGCGATACACGTTTGGCAACAAGGAATAGAAAATCTTGAAAAATGGGGATCTCTAGGGGATCAATTCTCTGAGATCGCTCTTTTGAAATCAACCATTGATATAGACTTGAGTAGATTTTGGGGATCAAAAAAATTGAGATCAAATTTTAGATCTGCTTAGAGCCGTTTCTTTATGAACTATTAGCGACGGCTCACTGACTGCCATTGTTTGGTGGCGCACAGTGCGCAGATAGCCCAGCGATCAAGCTCTCCTTGGGGGCAGCGGCAGCGGCATTGGGGGCAGGTAGCCTGTGTAGACTGGATTTGCTGCATGATGCTAGCCCAGCGCTGAAAGGCTTCGTTGGGCGTTTGGGGGCTGCTTGCGGTCGGCTTTAAGCCTGCTAAATTCTCTAAGTTCAGGGCTTCGCCGATGTAGCTAGGGTGCTGAGCGGCAATAGCACTGGCTGGTTTGGGGTCAGGCAACGCTTGCGCCCACTGCGCGCTCGAAAATCGAATGCCCTTGAGCGGCTGATTTTGATGGCGGTTAAGCTTGCTCAAAATGTGTAAACGCTCATAAGCCAGTGTTTGTGCCCAAGCAGCGGTTGCGGTTGCGACATAGAGCGTGCCTCTCTGAATGCTGATGGGTCTGGTCTTACGCGCGACTGCAAACCCAACCGCTTTAGGCCAGTGCTGTAATATCTGGCGAAAATTCCTTTGGGCTTGCCAGCTTGCCTGACTTTCTAAGCCCTTGATCACGCCTTCCAAGCCCTCTAAGGCCATTCAAAACTCCCGTATAAATTCAGTATGTTTAGCATTGATATTCGCTTCTGATTAATATAATTTGATTGGTCTGTAGACTTGATTCACCCGCGCAGCAGGCGACTGTAATGACTAATCGGCACGCTTCTTGTACTTTAGCGCCTCCTTTGAGCGCTGTTTTGGGCAGTCTTAATGTCGATTTAGAAGCTGAGCTGAACCGCTATCGCCGCGATCGCGCTGTAAGTCCGCAGCCCAATGATAGTGATGATTTGTTTGCAGACTTAGAAGATCCAGCGTTTGATCTAGATGCGATTGAGGCGGCGGTTCAGGTCACTGCTGATATGCCGCCCCCGGTGCCGCGTAATCGCAAGCTGCTTGCAGCCATGCCTTCTGATCCATTAGGGCGACCAGGGTCGTTGTTGGTCACTTCGGCTCAGGTATTTGAGGATCTTCATCGAGCTGATAGTTCAAGCGCTGATAGTTCAAGGAGCTTGGGCGAATCGTCATTAGCCGATGCGAGTCAAGGTGCTAATCCTGTCGCACCCACCCTCTTACTCTCCTCCTACCTCGACTCTTCCGAAAAGCTCATCGAGAGCCTGTCAGAAGTCCCGCCAATGCCAGAGCCAGTTAGCACAGCTTTTAAGCCCAAACGCAAAACGGTGTCTCTGTTAGCGGGAGCCATTTTAGGTCTCGGCGGGCTAGTTGCTGGGTTAGGCGCTAGCTATCTGATGTCGAATCCGCAGATGGCTCAGCGTGTGATCGACGGGCTAAAAGGAAGAGCAGGGGTTGTATCGACTGCCCCTCAAAAAACCTTCAATCCGCCGGGGCCCGATCTATCTGCCGAAGAATTTGTCGATATCAATATTGACAGTCTTAGCTCACTGCATATGCCCCAGCCAGTGCTCAATCCACAAGCCACACCCTCGGGCCTTTCATCAGGTGCTTCATCAGGTGCTTCGCCGGGCGTCTCATCGGACGTTTCATCGGGTGTCTCTCAGGCACTACCCGCTTCACCATCTGCCTCAGCCGCCCTACCACCCATTGCCAATCAGCCCAATAGCACTACCCAAGGCGGTATCCAAGCCGCCGTTATTCCTGCCAATGCCACCTATTACGTCACGGTGCCTTTTACCACCGATCAAGCCCTTTTAGGCATTCGTCAATCGGTTGCCGAAGCGTTTGTCCGACAGTTCAGGGTGGGTAGTCGGGTACAGCTAGCTGCTTTTGACGATCTTGCCTCGGCCCAGCAGTTCATCGAAGATATTAAAGCTCAGGGCATTACCGCGCAGGTGTACGGGCCAACGAATGAATAAACGCACCTACCTGAAATCGGGCCTGAAATTGGGCTGGAAACCTGAGAACCTTGCTATGCTGCTTATCAGGTAGGATTTTTAGCTGCTTACAGCCGGTATGGTATGGAACTGCTCAATCGCATCTCTCGCTTAGTACGCGCTAATGTCAATAGCTTAGTCAACGGCGCTGAAGACCCTGAGAAGGCTTTGCAGCAGGCCATGATTGAGATGCAGCAAGATTTAGTCTCACTCAGGCAGGCCGTTGCTCAGGCAATAGCTACGCAAAAGCGCACCGAACGGCAGTCACAGCAAGCCCTTAGCATCGCTGAAGAGTGGCACGCTCGGGCTCAAATGGCTTTGCAAAAAGGAGAGGAAGCTAGTGCCCGTGAAGCTCTCATCCGCAGCCAAACCCACCGCCAAACTGCACAGACTCTCAGCGCCCAAATTACTCAGCAAACAGCCATCGTCCAAACGCTCAAAACCAACTTGTTTACGCTAGAGCGCAAAATCGCCGACGCTCGCACTCAAAGAGACATGTATATCGCTCGTGCCCGCGCCGCCCAATCAAGCGCACGGCTCAACGAAATGCTCACCAAGGTTGGTAACGTAGGTGCCACTAACGCCTTTGAGCGCATGGAATCTCGCGTTTTAGATTTAGAAGCGCAGGCCGAAATCGCCGACACCTTTGCAGTTGATCCGCTAGATCAGCAATTTTCACAAATGGAGAAGCAGCTTCAGATAGATGGCCAGCTCGCTCAAATGAAGACCCAAATCAAAGCCCAGATCAAAGGTCGCTAAATCAAGCGTCCAATTTTACCCCTTATAAACGGGCAGCGTGAAATGAAAGCAGCTCCCCTCCCCATTTTTAGAATCCACCCAGATTTGCCCATAGTGAGCCCGCACAATCTGCTGACAAAGTGCCAAGCCAAGCCCGTAGCCATCCTCACCCTGATCGCGCTTAAGCCGAAAGCTCTCCTCAAAAATCACCTTCTGGTTATTTCTAGGAATGCCAGGGCCGGTATCGCGAATGCTCACCTGCACTTTTTCGGTGGTGCGATGCAGCGCCGTAATCCCAATTTTGCCGTGAGCGGGGGTGTATTTAATCGCATTGTCAATCAGATTCGTCAGCACCCGCTGCACCTGATTTGCATCGGCATATACAAAGGGTAAATCTTGCGGAATATCTGTCTCAAGGCTTTGCTTTTTATGGTTTAGCTTAGCCTGAAAAGAATTCGTTACCTGCGAACACAGCATCTGTAAATCTAGCTGAGCAGGCGTCACTTCTAGGCTGGCGCTAGAGCCTCTTGCTGCCTGCAAAATGTCGGTGATCATGCTGTTGATTGGCCGAATTTGCGCCTTGGTGATTTTGATCAGGTTAGCCGTCAGCTTTGGGGTAACCTTTTCGGCCCGCTGATTGCTTGGATCGTAGGCTAGCTCTAGAGTTTCTAGCGCGATTGAAGCAGCGGTGAGTGGGTTTCTCAAGTCATGAGCCATCATCGCAATGATGTGATCTTTAAAGGTCAATTGCGATATCAGGTTTTCCTTCTCCTGCTCTAGCCGGAAAATATCATCGCAGAGCCGCAAAATTTCTGTCGATTGAGCCACTGCATCGACAGTGACGCTGCGGCTGTCGTCATCTGCCTGTCTGCCTGCTGCCGTAGCGGCGTCAAATTCTTCAATTTCGCGCTGCCAACGGGGCCACCAGTACGCTAATTGAGTGGTAATGTCGCTGCCGGTTAAGGTTTGATGCTGGTCGGCTGATACTTTAACTAGCGCGGGTGTGGCCACTAGCTTAAAGTGTTCGGCTAGGTCCGGCTGATGGGTGACATCGACGATTTCTAAGCTGATCTGATTTTTATTCATCAGCTCCCGGCTCATCAATTCCTTTAGGTGATAGCGAATCTGTCGAATCTGCTCACTCGAATGAGGCCGTTTATCAATGAACAGCAAAAGTTTGAAAGGTGCATTGATCTTGGGCGAAACGGCCATGTCAGGCTCCATTCAGCCTCCTATTACGCTTTTTTAAGCATCAGTTATCAGGATTAAGGGAGTCTGAGGGAAAGAATCAAAACCCCGTTCCCTTCAGGGCGGGGATGTAGTCTCGCGTCCATCGGGTGAGTGACAGCGAGCATTCGATTTTACAGGACTTCGCAGAACTCTTACAAGGAGCGCGCTATAATTTAAGGCATGAGCCAAAAAGCGTTTAAGTTTCGTTTTTATCCCACTGCCGAGCAAGAATCCTTGCTGCGCAGGACTCTGGGTTGCGCTCGCCTTGTCTACAACAAGGCTTTGTCGGCAAGGACTGAAGCTTGGTATGGAGAGCAAAAGCGAGTTAGCTATAACGATACTTCTAAGATGCTGACTGAGTGGAAAAGAGAGCCCGACCTGTATTTTCTTAAAGAAGTTAGCAGCGTAGCGCTTCAGCAAGGATTGAGGCATTTGCAAGGCGCGTTTACTAACTTTTGGGCAGGCCGAGCCCAGTATCCTAACTTCAAAAAGAAGCGGAATGGTGGCAGCGCTGAGTTCACCAAGTCGGCGTTTAAGTACGTCGATGGTCATGTGTACGTGGCTAAATGCGCTGAAGCTTTGCCAATGCGGTGGAGCCGGTTGCTGCCGCCAGGCGCTGACCCTTCTACCATTACGGTGAAGCTCTCGCCTGCGGGTAGATGGACAGTCTCTCTGTTGGTGGACGTGGATATTGAGCCATTGCCGGAATCCTCTAATCAGGTCGGGATTGATTTGGGCATCAGTAGTCTGCTGACACTCAGTACGGGCGAGAAGGTTGCAAACCCCAAAGGGTTTAAGGCTAAGTTTCGCAAGCTCAGGAAATCTCAGAAGGCGCTCAGCCGTAAACAAAAAGGTTCGAGCAATCGACATAAAGCAAGGCTGCGGGTTGCCCGCGTCCATGCTGAGATTGCCGATTCCAGAAAAGATAATCTTCACAAGCTGACGACTCGATTGGTGAGAGAAAACCAAACCATCGCAATCGAAGACTTGGCTGTGTCGAACATGGTGAAAAACCATAAGCTAGCTCAGGCTATCAGTGATGCTAGTTGGGGTGAGTTGGTCAGACAGCTTGAGTACAAGTCCGATTGGTATGGGCGAACATTGGTCAAAGTTGACCGCTGGTTTCCTAGTTCCAAGCGGTGTCACTGTTGCGGGCATGTCGTTGACAAGCTGCCGTTGAATATTCGGGATTGGGTTTGTCCGAGTTGTGGCACTAGCCATGATAGGGATGTCAACGCTGCGATAAATGTATTAGCCGGTGGTCTATCGGTGTTAGCCTGCGGAGCGAGTGTAAGACCCGATAAGCATTAGCTTTGAAGGCAACTGCGATGAAACAGGAAGATCCCTGGGTAACCGGGGAATCCCCGATCCTTTAGGACGGGGAGTAGTCAACTACCATACCCTTTGACAAATTCTTTACACAAGCGTTCTGAGCGCCGCGAGATGATCGAAATGACTTTTGTCTCTGAGCTTTTTATGACGACTCAAGGATTATGACGATTCAAGAAAACTGAGGCCGAGTCTGAATACTTGGGAATCATAGCGGTAAATGTGAGCTACTGAATTTTGCTAGCTGTGATTGCTATCTGTAGGGTGAGGGATCTAATAGTGGAATTCAAGGGAAAAGAGCTTAGCCCTCAATATTGTCAATCTGATGATAGAGCTGGCAGAGATGTTATGGATGACAAAGATGACAGATGGCGGCTGTGGATTAAAGACGTAGGTGTTTTAACAATCGCCTGGATGAGCTTAGCTATGGGGCTCAGTATGCAGACGCCCGTTCAAGCTCAAATGCCCGATCAGGTTCAACTGCTCGATCAGGCTCAACTCGATCAGGTTCAAACGGATCAGCAGGAGCAGAGCCGGATTGCCAAGCTACAGCGATTACAGGCTGGCATTGCGTCGAGTGAGCGAATTTCTCCTCCATCTCAAATATCTCAAACGCAACGCGACCCGGATCTAAATCAGCAAATATATAGCCATTACTCGCCGCCGCTAGCGATGGTTGCCGCGAACGGTGTCTATCTCTATGGTCAGCAGCCGGTTAGGGATCAGCTAGCGATCGCCTATCTTATATTTGAAGCTCACAATGGCGAAGTTGTGGGGGCTTTTTATATGCCGTCATCGTCGTTTGACTGTGTGCGAGGGCAAATGGATGCCGAAAAGCTAGCGCTGACGGTCATGGACAGCTATTCGCAAGAAACCTCTCCCTATGCGCTGACCCTTAGTGCACCAGTGGCAGAGGTGGCCTATCGGGAAGGCGCATTGGCACCCCCACCCAACATCGACGGCTTCTACCCCCTCAGCGTCAATGCGCAAGATCTTGAACTGCTCGCCACTTGCCAAGCTAAAGCCGCCAACTAGCTTAAAAATAAAATTTCGCCGCTACAATAAATAAAATCAGTGCCCCTACGGTACGCTCTAGGAGTAATGGCCTCAGAGTGACGGCTCAGAGTGATGGCCGAGTGACCGCTACCCAAGGGGATTTCTGAGAAGCTATTTAAAGGCGGTGCAAGGCAGGTGGTGTGAACGCAGCAGAACAGGCGTCTACGATTGAATTCACTAGCAAAATTGCAGCCATCGTAGGGCTATTCAAATCAGAGGTGCCTGACTTGCGCGCCGATCTCAAACCCTGGGCAGATGATCCTGAAACTCAAGACCTGATCGATCCCCACTCAGTCGATATTGGCTTTCACTTTCCGGGCGTCAGCCGCCTGTTTCAGTGCCGCAGCCTGCTCATCCAAATTCGCCTCCATCAAGATTTAGAGACTCATCAGCTGAGAGTGATTGGCTTAGAGGTCGGTGGATTTGACCATCGCGGGCAGCAGTGGCGACTTTCTACTATTGATAATTGGCAGTTTGAAGGTCAAATTACGCCTGACCCGACTTCGGGCGAGTCACTGCGGAACTGCTGCCGTCGAGTGTTTGAGGTGTTTAATCATTAAGGGTTAATCATCAGGGTTTAATCATCAGGCTAATGCACAATAGGTAAGCGTAGCTTTGCGCCGCTGGTGCCCCCAATGGCGATCGCTATCCTAATAATTTGAGCCTCAATGAGCTTTGCCTCATGCAGCGCTACGCCCGATCCTGGATTAACGGGATAGGCCGGAAAGCAGGCCGCACTCAAACTCAGCCGCAGCGATTCACCGGGCGCTAGGCTAAAGCAGGTTGGCTGCAAGGGCAAGGTAATTATCGGCTCTGCATCGGCCATCTCTACGCGACAGTAGCCCTGTGTGAGGTTGAATACTTTACCACCCGTCACTTTAGAGAGCACTGCACAAAGATCGTAGCTAGGGGTAGATGACGCGATCGCACCCACCATCTCCACTACACCTACCACCCGCATTTCTGCTTCCATCGGTGCACTGGTGTAGGTCAGCACATCGCCGCGCGAGTCTACCGCTGTCCGCTCAAATGATCCGGCTGGTATTGCGCTGTGACCACCTAAAGCAGGCGCGGGATTCCAAGGATCGTGAACAAGGCGATCGCACCTCGGTTCATCCAAAAAATGAGCCGAACATTGCGCCGATAGAAAGCCGCTATCTTCACGGATATTAGCCAGTCCATCACTCTGCAAAAAATAGGTCTGTATCAGCCCGTTCTTGGGCCAATCTGCCAATTGCCGCCACTGATTGCGACCCATTTCAAACAGCTTTACCGGACGATTTTCTAGCCAGTCGCGGCCTTTAAGAATGTGATCGAACCAATCTATCTGAAGCTGATCAATCGGGCTCATTGCCTGCGGGCCAAAGTCCACCTCACCGACTTTACGGCCCCAAGGAATATGCCCCCAAGGCCCCACACATAAATAGTGCTGGTGGCGCTGACGTTTGCTTTGAGCCGTCATTTCCTGATACAGCCGCAAATCTCCCCGCAGGTAAGGATCAAACCAGCCGCCAATATGGAGCATGGGCAAATCCACTTCGTCTAATTGGGGGGTGAGCGATCGCCAATAATCATGGGTCGCAGACTTCGTCACCCAGTCGTGAAAAAAGGAATCTGTACCCGCCAGCACTTCCGGGCAAGCAGGCACCGGATCGAACAAAGGCAGCTGTTTAGCCGCCGCCAGTAGCTTTCTATAAGCTTGAGCATCGCCTTGCCGTCGCGCCGTTTCCGCCGCGAGCTGAAGCGCCCAAGTCAACCCAATCTGCAAGCAAAACGCCCCGTTCTCATAAGCCCAATCTTCATATAAGTAGTATCCCGTCATGGCTGGGGCAATCGTTTTCAGCGCTGATGGCTTCGTCTGTGCCGCCTGTAGCTGTGTCATTCCCTGATAAGAAAAGCCATACATTCCCACCTGTCCATCACAGCCCGGTAGCTGAGCAACCCACTGAATCGTATCTTCACCGTCTTCTGCTTCATGGGCAAAGAGATCAAACTCTCCTGCCGAGGTGCCTCGCCCTCGCACGTCTTGAATGACCACAATGTAGCCCTGACTGGCGTACCACTGCGGATGCGCGTAGACGATGGTAGAGGCTATAGTTCGCCCATACGGCTGACGCATCAGCAGCGCCGGGAACGGCCCCTTTTCCGGCGGTCGATACACATCTGCGTCTAAACGCAACCCATGCCGGGTCAGCATCGAAACCGTCTCAGGCGCTTGAGTCAAAAACATAGCCATGATGTCAAATAAAAGCAGCTCATGCAGATTCTAACTAGATCAACTAGATCGCCCGCACCCCTCCTGATCAGGCTGATATCTTAAGGAAAGGGATTTTCAGTTTAGAGATATTGAGGGAAAAAGGGCTGTAGCATGGAACCCATTTTAATTATTAGTAACCTGCTATTGGTGAGCCTTACCGGCACCTACGCATGGCTCACTAACAAAAACGTCAAACAGCTCCAAAAAGAAGGCGAATACTACCGCAACGTCGTTGAAAGGCAGCTACGGCTAAGCGCCCAACCTCATCTCTATTGGGACTTACGACTGGCCGAGCCAAAAACGCCTGCCTATGTTGAAAAGGCTCTCGAAAACCGTCTCAGCAGCGGCTTCGACAATCCCTCTTCAGTAGCTCAGGTCAACGGCGATGTAGCGGGCAACTTAACAGGCAGTCTGGCCGGTAATCTGGCCAGTAATCTGTCGGGCAATCTGGCAGGCGAGCGAATGGGGGTTACAGCCACTGGCTTAGCCCTTGAAGTGTTTAACATCAGCAACGTGCCCGCTTACGATGTGCATGTCAGCATCATTGGAGCCTACACCGAAGAAGGGCTCGGCATCGCCACTTTTTTGCGCACCTACGTCCAAACTCGCCATCGCAAATATCCCCTCCAGCCCGACAAAGTAGGCTATTATGGCGTGCGCAATGCGCTGCGGCTTTCGCTGCTGCCAACCCAGCAAAAAATCGTGCTTTCACTCCCTTTTGCGCTTCGCCCAGTCGATGTGTACACCCTAGTGCAATACCGGGAGCTATCGGGTGAAAACTATTATCAGGTTTGCTGCTTCAGCGCCATCGACGAATCCGGTGTTTACCGGGCCAATATTTTAGAACCTGCCAAAATTCAAACGATGGAAAGGCTTCATCTATTCGATTTAGAAGATTTTGACCTGCCGCTAGGCGTCGCTGAAGGCAAGCTTGACTCTACAGAATCTGCCAAAGAAGGCTTACCTTACTACCTAGCTGACTTCATCGATCTTTGGAACCATTCCATCTCTAGCCGTCTCCTTTTAAATGCGCCCGCACCCCCGACCGCAGAGAGTCCAGTTAAAGCGACCTATGACTTTTAAATCGTCCTTTTTGTCCACCTTTTCTTCCAAGATTGACCCGCTTGCGCCAAGTTTGGCTAATTTTTTGCCCCTTAAAAGCGACCTCAATCAGCTCCAGCTCAGCGTCATTGATGTCCTAGTGATTGATGACGATCCTGTCGTGCTCACTAGCCTGCACCGATTGCTTCAAAAGCGAGGATATCGGGTGACTACTGCTAGCGATGCCGCCGCTGGCTTAAAGACCGCCATCCGGCTGGTGCCTTCAGTGATTATTTGCGATTGGCTGTTACCCGGCGATCTCAATGGGCTTAATATCTGCCAGCACATTAAGCAAGATCCGCAGCTTTCGACGATTACTTTTTTAATCATGACCGGCCATACTGACATTGCCAATCGGGTAGAAGCGCTCGAAGCCGGGGCGGACGATTTGCTGATTAAGCCAGTTGATACCGCTGCTTTAAT
>QBMP01000013.1:7308-18959 GCA_003242115.1 Phormidesmis priestleyi | reverse complement strand
ATGCGCCTGCATCAGCTCACCCAAGCGCTCAGGGCCCAGACCCATCGGCTGCAATCAGAGCTAGCCGAAGCGGCAACCTATGTGATGTCTCTATTGCCTACGGATATTCCTAAGCCTAAACGCGGTTCTGAGCACGGCCCTGAGACTAACCCTGAAGGCCGTGGCATAGCAAGTGGCATAGCGATTAGCTCTCGATTTATTTCCTCTCAAGAGTTAGGTGGCGATTGCTTTGATCACTACTGGCTCGATCCAGATTGTTTGGTGATGTATTTATTAGATGTTTCAGGTCATGGGTTAGGCGCGGCGCTGTTGTCTACTTCTGTGCTGAATGTGCTGCGATCGCAATCCCTTCCCGGCGTCAACTTCTACCGCCCCGAAACCGTTCTCAAAGGGCTCAACGAAACCTTTCAAATGAGTACCCAAAGCGATAAGTACTTCACCATTTGGTACGGCGTCTATAACCGCACCACCCGCGAACTTTCTTACGCCAGCGCCGGACATCCGCCTGCACTGCTCATTTCTCCAACTGCTGAAAATAATGCTGTCAAAATTCAGCGTCTACGTACCGCTGGGATGCCCATCGGCATGATGCCCGATACCCTTTACCAGCGGCAGCGCTGCTCAATTTCAGCCCATAGCCGCCTCTACATTTTTAGCGACGGTATCTATGAAATTCAGCCAGAAGTTCGGCCAGATGGAGGCGATCGCGTCACCACCCATCTCTTAGGGCTCGATAACTTTGTTACCCTGCTCACCCGATTAGCCGCCCAAGAACAGCTCAGCCTAGATACCCTTCTGCAACAGGTCGCTGCCTTTAGCGGCAACCAGTTTGAGGACGATCTTTCACTACTCGAAATCGACTTTTACGAATAGCCTTTAGGCGTTCGTTACTCTATCCACTACTTAGCTTGCACTTGGCTTGTCACCGATGGGCTTTGATAAACGTTCATGAGTCTTCATAGACTGCTAACGATTCAGGCACAGGCGTAGCCACCAGCCTCATTTGAAAAACTGCCTCAAACTGAGCAATCAAAACCTTCTGCACCGCTTCAAGCCGCACCGTCGGCAAAAACTGAGCCAGCGATCCCACCGATTTACCCACCAGGCCGCAGGGCACGATCCGCTCAAATCCAGCCAAATCCGGACAGACATTCAGCGCAAAACCATGCATCGTAATCCAGCGGCTGACTTTAATGCCAATCGCTGCGACCTTGCGCCCTTCTACCCAAATTCCCGTCAGGCCAGCAATCCTATATCCCATCACCCCATAGCTAGCTAACGTCCGAATCACCACTTCCTCCAACTGCCGCAAATACCAATGCAGATCCAACTGGTGATGCCGAAGATTGAGAATCGGATAGCCCACCAACTGCCCCGGACAATGGTAGGTCACCTCACCGCCTCGCTCTACTCGGTAAACGCTGTACTCACTGGAGCTAAGGTCAAACCTAACAAAGCGACTGTCTGCCCCTTGCCCTAGCGTGTAAACTGGCGGATGCTGCAATAGCAAAAGCGCATCTTTCAAACCGTGGCAACGCGCTTCAGGCGCTAGTTCTGCTTCCGCCACAGCGACCTTGCGTTCGGCTACTAGCTGCTGCTGCCATCGCCAAGCCACTTCATAGGGGACCGTTTTGAGCTGATATAGCTGCCCTTCTAAACGGTCTGCTAATGGCTGCGGCATCGGCTACTCCTTCTCTGTCTATCTTAAGGTCAGACTAAAAACAGGTTAAGAACTATCAACGGATGCTTAAAATCTTGACGGTTCGCGTCCAGGCAAAAATAGCGGTGTTACGGTTAAAGAGTATACATCCATCGTTATACAGGAGCAGCTTTTATGAAGCTAGTAATCCAGGGCAAAAACATCGAGATCACCGACGCTATGCGCGCTCATGTGCAGCAAAAAATTGAGAAGGCTACCGCTCACTTCCAGCCGCTGATCAGTAAAGTTGATGTCAATTTGTCTGTTCAAAACAACCCTCGGATCGCCCCTAACCAGTCTACAGAAGTCACGCTGTTTCTAAGCAATGCCATCGTTCGCGCTGAAGAAAGTAGCGAAAGCCTGTATGCCAGCATTGATATGGTCACCGACAAAATTACTCGCCAACTGCGAAAGTACAAAGGGAAACGTCGCCATCAAGACCACACATCGGTACGCCCTACCGATATTGATAAGGCGCTCAGCAATGCTGAAATCACCCCCGAAAACAGCGCCGATATTAGTGAAGTTATCAGCCATCAGCCCGCACTGCCAGCCGCTGTTGTGCGTACAAAATACTTTGCCATGCCGCCTATGAGCGTACAGGAGGCTTTGGAAAATTTGGAGCTAGTCGGTCACGACTTTTACATGTTCCGTAATATTGACAGCAATGAAATCAACGTGATTTATGAGCGTAATCACGGTGGCTACGGACTGCTGCTGCCTCGTCAAAATCACGGCAAAAGTCACGGCCAATCTGACGATGGAGCTGCTCAAAATGACCAAAAAGAAGCAACGATTTCAAATGTCACACCCCCTAAGATTAGCCCTATTTCCCTAGCGTCATAGCCGCTTAAAAACCCATCGCCTTCTAACTCTTTAGAGCTGAACCTTTAAAGGCAGAAGGCGATGGGGTCGTGGGATTTTTGAATAGGGTCTAGTTAGCTGATTCGCGTTAATTGCGTTTCACGCCACGGAAAGCAAACTATCCAGGCTGCCTTCGCCCTCCAGTTCATGAAGATCGTCGCAGCCCCCGATGTGCTGACCATCAATAAAAAGTTGAGGTAAAGAGCGGCGGCCTGCACGTTCAGCCATTTTGGCGCGTGCGGCCTCATCCCCGTCAATACAATATTCAGTATATTCAACGCCTTTTTTATCCAGCAAAGACTTAGCTCGAATGCAAAAGGGACAGCGGCTCCAGGTATAAATCTCGACGTTAGGCTGCATGTTTTCTCTCCTATTCAAGACGTTAATTAGGTGAGGACTTCAGCTTTTTTGATTCTAGGCTTGGCCCTCTCTACAAGTTTAGACTTGCGAATTGTCTTCTTGCTGTTTTTCTGACTTTCCTAAATTTTTACCCAGAGTCTCCACCCAGATTTCCGCCCCAAATTCTAAGCTTTGATACGCGACTCGTCTAAAGCGGTGTTTCGTCATCGTCTCTACCCTTGTCTCTGGGGGTTTGGGCTGATATTTCTACTGTAAAAGACACGTCATCATCAATCGTGACTACATCTTGATCGTATAGCTTGCGGCCGCGTCTCAGCTCCATTTCGCCATTCACACTCACTTCGCCACTGCGAATCAGCAGCTTAGCGTCTCCGCCAGAACGTGCGACATCAGTTACCTTTAAAAACTGATCGAGCTTAATAAATTCTGCCACCTTGCTGCTCACCTACTTGCTGCCTATCTATTATTCCGTGCCAATGGCTTACGAGACAAGTGCAGGTTCAGCGGAGCCTAAGGCTTGGACAATTTGCTGAGCGTCGGCGATCGCCATCTGCTGCTGCGCCTCCACAGCCTGCATCTGATTGATCACAGCCGAAATTGCCTCTAGCTTTTCGTAGCAGCCTTCCAACTGGCTGGCAATAGAGGGTAATAGCGACTCATAAAGTGCAATTTGCCCTTGGGCTTCGCTGATAGTCTGCTGCTGAACGCAACAGGTCTCTTGGGTGCTATCAACCGCTTGCCGATGAGACTCAATCATCTCCTGCTGCTGCTGTCGCGTTTGCTTAAGTCCATCAATCGCCGCCTGAATGTCAGCGCTTTCAGCTTCTACCTGCTGAATTTGCTCACCTAGCCTAGCTCTCAAATTATCAATTTCATTGAGCAAAGGTTCCAATTCTGCGGCATTCGTACTCGGCCCATCTGCGGCTAGTCCCTGTCGGCGCAGCAGCACGGCCTGATGCTGTGAGAGCACTTCTTCACGCTCCAGCATATTGCGGCGCTGGCCCACTAAAGTCCGATTCAGCATTACGTGCCGGTCTTTTTCCTCAGCTATTTCGGTTTCTAGCTGTAGGCGCTCATACTCATCTGCACTATCTGCTTGAGATTGCAGCGCATCAATGTCTTCCTGCTGGAGCCGCAGCTCTTCTTCTTGATCATCAACAAAGTGAGACATCCGCGCTAGATCTTGCTCTAGCTTAGAAACCAACGCCTGCAAATCGGCCTCGGACATGGCCTCTAAAGCAGCCACATCGACTTTTTTGCTCAACCGCACCTTATCGCTCACATTTAGCAGCTTATACATCTGCTGATGCAGGTTCGTCTGATTTTTTAATTGCTCGGTGAGGAGCTGGTTTTGCTCTTGCTTAGCCCCTAGTAAGCTTTGCTGCTGCTGCAAGGTTGATTGGGTAGTGCCGAGCGCCAATTCGGTTTCAGAGAGCGATCGCTGAGCCTCACTCAAAGCCGCCTGCTGCGCCGTCAAATCCGCTTGTGTGCTCACCACCTCGCTGCGCTTTTGATCCAAGATCTGCTGCTTTTCGCCAATCTCAGCCTGATAATGCGAAATCAAATCAAACGCAATCGTGAGTTCAGCTTCGGCGGCGGCGGCGCTGATAGTGGCCTCGCCGAGACGAGCGATCGCAGCGCGCATCTGATCGGCCTGCTCCTCACTCAGCCCACTATTACGATGGCCCGCATTCTCTTGAGCTTCAGCTTGAGCAACCTCCTGACGCTCCTCAAACCGCTGAATCTCGCCATTTAAATGCGCCCAAGCCCCTTCTAGATCCAAATTTTTGCGCGCTAGCTCTGCCTGCAACGCATCAATATCCGCCTTTTGCGCCTCAACAGCTACTCTTTGCGCTTCAATTTCCTGCTTTTGGGCCTCTATTTGAGCCAGATCCACCTCAGCTTGGTCAATCTCCTCTTGCCGAGCCTCCATCTCCATCTCCCGGCGATTCAGCGCCTGACTCTGATAAGTCAAAGACTCTTTCCACTGCTCAATCTCTTCACCTTGAGACTTAAACTTTTTGCTCAAGCTAGAAAAACTCTGCAAAATATTCACCAGCGCCCGTCCTGCCCCTTCATGGCGCTGCACCTGGCGGCCATTATTGAGATCTATCATCACCAGCGTATCTGATCCATACGAGGCATCATCGGGCGCTGGGATCACCTCATCTCCAGGCACAGCGCTCCAATCATGCTCAGAACGCTGACAGGCAAGCAGCCTAAATTCGGCCTTGCCATTACCCATAAATCCGGTTTTCCGCTGTGTCTCGGCAAGATAAAGCACGCTGGCATTCCTTTCTGTTTGTGCAGGCTTGATGGGGCTCTCAGTAGCCCATAACTCATATCTAATCGACCCAGCAGACACGGCTCTAGTAACTGCTCAGCCTATAGATCAAGTTGATATATAAGTTCCCTTTCAACCGCCGTGGACTAACACCTCTATTCGTAAACATCTGTGCTAGGTTCTACACCAATATTTATAGGCGAAGCTAACAGCGACAATAAAATTAATAATTTTGTCGGCAATTTATCAATTATTGTTTAACAAACAAAACCGATATGACAAAGCAGTTAGAGGTGCAGTTAGAGGTACTTGGTTTCCTGGTAACAGCCATAGGCAGGCCAGCGCTCATCGTTCAAAAGTGCGTTATTCTCTAGCTCTCAGGGAATGCTTGAGCCAAGCTAACTACCGAGCTAACTACCGATTAACGGCCAGTCAGTCGATAGAACGGGTGCCTTTGGGTTGAACCTCAACTGAATATATTGAGGCAGGCCTAGTGGCCGCAAATTTAGATTATGAGCACAGTTTTGGTCGTCGAAGACAGCCTCGCCCAGCAGGAAATGATTAAAGACCTGCTACAAGCTAGTGGCTTGGAAATCACGATTGCTAATGACGGGATTGAAGCGCTACAGCTCGTTCAAGAAAATCCGTTTGACCTTGTCCTTTTGGATATCGTCATGCCAAACATGAATGGCTATGAAGTGTGTCGTCGTATCAAGTCTGATCCTAAAACCCAGAGTCTTCTTGTGGTGATGTGTTCAGCTAAAGGGGAAGAATTTGATCGCTATTGGGGGCTGAAGCAAGGGGCAGATGCTTACATTGCTAAGCCATTCCAGCCAACAGAACTCGTTGGCACCGTCAAACAACTGCTACAGGGCTAACGCCTTGCACTACCTGCACTATAAGAAAAAAACGCTATAAGAAACACTATGGTAGGAAACTCTGACTTTCAGACAATATCGGGACAAGATCAAGCCCCTGAGCTTCAGGAAATAGAAACGCCGGAAGGTGAACTGCACCTGCGTTTTTTTATCACAGATGACGAGGAATTTGCCCTGCCTGCAACTGGCATTCGCCGCATTATTGAATACGCGCCCGATCATATTACGCCCGTGCCGAACGTATCACCGCTTTTATTGGGCACATTAAATGAGCAGGGCCGAGTGATTTGGGTAGCTGATTTGGGTCAGTTTTTAGGTCATCCTAAACCGATGAACACCGATCGCGCTGAAATCCCTGTCATTGCGGTCGAAGAGCAGGGCACGATGCTGGGTCTAGCTGTCAATCAAATTATTGGCACCGACTGGCTAGATATTGAGGCACTGGTTGCAACCAACGATCCTACCGATGTGATGGCTCCTTTTCTAAAGGGGAAATGGTCATTGGGCGCTGATCAGTCGCTCAGACTGCTAGATCACATCGCTATCTTGCGCTCAGCTCGCTGGGTAGCCTAGCCCGTAATTGCGGGCAAAAATTAGCCATTCACATGATTTATTAGCTCATCTAGCTCATCCACCACCGCATTATCGCAAGCATTAGGCCAACCATTTTAGGATCCGAGATCGGCAAGAGGAAAGACACATGGCATCGGGCACTGACTACGCACAATCCTATCAGGTCGCAGAAAAAGCCTACATGCAGGGCAGCTATGAAGAAGCTGCTACCGCGATCAATCGGCTAGCTGATGACTATCCAACCGATCCCAGTGTGCTACTGCTGAAAGGTCATATTTACTGCTACGGTCTGCATCAATATGAGGTTGCTCAGCAGCAGTACAAATCTGTGCTGCATCTCTCGTCAGATCCAGAGTTTGTAGACTATGCGAACAATGGCTTGGCTTATGCCGCTCAGGCTGATAGCTCACTAGCGCCCGCTCAGCCCAGCGATGAAATCGCCTCGCCGATGCCAGATGAGTTTGATGACGGGCTATCGGATGAAGTCGATGGATTTAATGCAGATGCTTTTGATGCAGATGCTTTTGATGCAGAAGGCTTTGCGGCAGTCGATTCCTTTGCCTCTGCGAATGACTCGACCTCGCATGACTCAAGCAACGATTCAATTTCAGAGGATCTCGAAGCGGCGGCTTGGGCAGGCTCTAATGAGACAGAACTACATGAAGACGTAGATATTTTTAGTGAATTTGCCTCGCCGGGGGGGGCAAATTCTGCTGGTTCTGATAGTTCGGCCATTAGTCGCAACGCCGATGATGCCGACAACCCTTTTGCATTTTCTGCTGATCTCGATGATATTCCTTCGGCAGCGGATGCTGGCGACAATCCCTTCAACACGGACGATTGGATGAGCGAAGATATCGAATCAGATCAAGCAGCCGACAGCGATCCGTTTGACTCTAACCTTTTTGAAGAGGGGACTGAAGAGGAAGAGGAAGACGGGGCGACGACTTTTAACCACGCTGCTGATTTTGACATGGCCGAATTTGATGAGGCTTTTGGAACCAGTGGCAGCACAAGTAAAGTTGAGGTGAGCGAAGGCGGTTTTGCGGCTGATTTTGAGGCATCCGATCAGGAAGAAGAAGCCTTTGAGGGTTTGTCCTTTGAGCCGATGTCTGATCAGGAATTAAATCAGGAAACAGAGGAGAAAACGCTCTTCATGCGAGAGCCTGATCCGGTGGAGCCCATAGCTCCGGAGGATGCGTCTGTAGGTTCTATGACGACAGGTGCGCCTAGTACGCCCACGCTGGCAGAAAATAGCGTAGGCTCAAGGCGAAAGGGTGCTTTTGCATTTGAAGCGGCAAGTTCTGATCCAGATGATTTTGGTGGAGGTAGCTTCGACGAGCCCGCACCCGATCAGCCTGCTGAGCCCACCGCTTTTTCAGATGCCTTTGACGATTTTGATGATTTTGACAGTATGTCTGATTTTGAGCTTTCAGATAGCTCAGCTGGGTTTACTAATCCATCGCTGGGGGCGATGCCAAGCCAGTTTGGAATGTCGATGGCAGAGAGTGATGAGGTAATTTCTGGGACGAACGGCTTTACAGTCGATGAATCTGCGCCAATGCCGGTTTTTAATAAGCGACCTGTCAGTAATCCCAAGCCTCAAGCACAAGGCGTATTGGCTCCTTTAGAAAATGCTTCTATGTCAACGAAGCGACTGATTTTAGCAGGTGGGGTCGGACTTTTGACGGCGCTATCCGTCGGTGCTATTAGTGTCATCACTCAACCCAAAGCGGCCAACTCTTCTAACTTTTTGCCAATCGCGGCTAGCGGTGGCTCGGCAGGATTAGTCAGCTTTGGTGGGATTCTGGGGCTAGGCTATTTTCTAGATCGTCGCACCCAGCAGACGGTGAATGACTTACAGGTTCGCTTCAATCAAATGTCTAGGGGCGACTTAAACGCGAGAGCGAATATTCTAACGCGGGATGAATTTGGCCAGCTTTCTGACAGCTTTAACCAGATGGCAAGTGCTATTTTTATCACCACCAGTGAAGCGCAGCGCAAGGCTCAAGAGCAAGAGCAGGCGAAAGAAGATTTGCAGCGCCAAGTGATTCGACTGCTAGATGATGTAGAAGGCGCAGCTAGAGGTGATTTGACGGTGAAAGCTGAAGTCACTGCCGATGTTCTGGGTGCAGTCGCTGATTCATTTAATCTCACCATCGAAAACCTGCGTGAAATTGTCAAGCAGGTAAGTGTGGCCGCGCGTCAAGTCAGCCAAGGCTCGACCGAGAACGAAGCGTTTGCCCGCGCCCTCTCAGCAGATGCGTTGCGCCAAGCCGAAGAACTAGCGGTCACGCTGAATTCTGTTCAAGTGATGACCGATTCGATTCAGCGAGTGGCTGAAAGCGCGCGCGAAGCCGAAGAAGTTGCCCGCTCGGCCTCTGAAACTGCGCTGCGGGGTGGAGAAGCGGTAGAGCGTACCGTAGCAGGTATTTTAAACATTCGAGAAACCGTCGCTGACACGACTCGTAAGGTCAAACGCCTAGCTGAATCTTCTCAAGAGATTTCTAAAATTGTGGCTTTGATTTCGCAAATCGCTTCTCGGACTAATTTGCTAGCTCTCAATGCCAGTATTGAAGCCGCTAGAGCAGGCGAGGCGGGCCGAGGGTTTGCAATTGTTGCCGATGAGGTCAGACAGCTTGCAGATCGCGCGGCGAAGGCTTCAAAAGAAATTGAGCAAATTGTATTGCAAATTCAAAGTGAAACGGGCGGTGTAATGACAGCGATGGAAGAGGGCACTCAGCAAGTTATTGAAGGAACTCGCTTAGCGGAGCAAGCCAAGCAGTCGCTAGATGACATCATTCAGGTTTCTAACCGCATTGATGTGCTGGTGCGCTCCATTACCGCTGACACCGTAGAGCAAACTGAAACCTCTCGGGCGGTTGCGCAGGTGATGCAGTCGGTTGAGCTGACGGCGCAGGAAACATCGCAAGAATCGCAGCGGGTGTCGGCTTCTCTGCAAAATCTGGTAGGCGTTGCTAAAGACTTGCTGACTTCGGTTGATAAGTTTAAGGTGAACACCAAAGCGGATAAATAGGGATAAATAGTGTTTGAGAGTGTTTACAAAAGTGTATAGGGGGGTGTCTTGAGGCCGCTAGACTAGCTAATTTAGTAGCCTTGAGGCGAGTCGTTACAGCTAAGCGATAAAACTGACTGCTCAAATTGATCATCGTTGATCATCAAAACTGGCCATCATATCTGAAACTCAGATCGAATAAAGGGAGAACGCGGCTATGCTGCCTGAGCAACAACAGCGCATCATGGGATATTTCATTGAGGAGGCCAAAGACCACCTCAACACCATTGAACAGGGGTTGCTCAGCCTTCAATCTACCATTGAAGATTCTGAAAAGGCCAATGAGCTATTTAGAGCCGCGCACTCGGTTAAGGGGGGAGCGGCCATGTTGGGTTTGGAGAGCATTCAACAAACCGCTCACCGCATGGAGGACTATTTTAAAGTTCTTAAAGAGTCCCCTGTGCAGGTGGATCGAGCTCTAGAAACCATGTTTTTGCGAATTTCGGATGGGCTCAAGGATCTCTTACAGCAGCTTGAAGGCCCTTTTGGGCTGACGCCAGATAAGGCTCAAGAGATTATGGCTAATGTGGAGCCAGTGTTCGATCAGCTTGAGGCACATTTGAATGTGCTGGTTGAGCGTACAGATGCTATCGGTAGTTCTAGGGGTAGGACGGCTAGCACGACTGGTGCTGTGGTGACTAGCTTTTCGGCTGAGGCTTTGCAGGCCAGCTTTAAAAGAGATGTGGCTTTGCTGCTGCGTCAAATGCTGACCACCTTCAAGCAGCCTGATACGGCGGATACGCGCCAGACTATTCAGAGCGTTTGCGCTCAGATGAAGGTGATTGGGAAGCAGTTTGAGCTGTCAGCTTGGTGCGACTTGGTAGAGACTGCGCGGATGGCGGCGGCGCATTTGGGCAACGACTATCGCGTGCTTGCGCCGATCTTGATTCGAGAAATTAAGACAGCGCAGGATCTGGTGCTCTTAGGCCGTGATTCTGAAGTGGCGGTTTGTGAGGCATTGCAGGCTTTGCTGCCGGAAGATGTGCTAAATCCTGATCTAGCTGGTGTCGGTTTCGCTGATGTCGTTGACGGCGGGAGAAGCGTCGGGGACAGTTCGGCGGGCAGTTCGGTGGGCAGCTTTGATGATGAGTTTGACGATATAGGTGCGGCGCTAGATGAAGTTGATCACGCTGAAGTCCCAGATGGCTTAGAGGATCTGTTTCTAGAAAATGCTTTGCCATTAGATGGGCCAGATGGGCTTTCAGAGCCAGATGATTTGGAGGCGAGCGATGATTTTGGGGATTTGTTTGAGGATAGTTTGTTTGAGAGTTCTTCAGAAAGTTTAGCGGGTCAAATTGACGGTGATGCTATTGACGGCAATGAGCGTCTTGATGAGCTGGAATCAGATGATATTGGGCGGTTGAGTTTGGATTTAGACTTTGATGAAATTCCATCAGAGCTTTCTACGCTGAATCGTTACGCAGGCAGTGAAGATAAAGCGGACGAATCTTTGGATGCGCTATTGGCAACGGTGAACGTGACCGGGCCGGATGTGGGCACGGAAGAACTCAATAGCTTGGCCGATCTGTTTGATGGGGATTTGGATGAATTAGACAATACGTTGGGGGGACATGCCTTTATTTCGGAGGAGATGCGGCTAAATCCTGAAAAGATTGATTTGGCAGCAGCGGATGATCTCACCGATTTGTTAGCGAATGAAGTTTTGGATGATGAGCCTTTGGATGCGATCGCACCTGCTCCGGGCACAGAAGACGATCTTTTCGGTGGCACGCTAACCGACGGCGGGTTTGCAACAGAAGCTGATCTTGAAGATGATTTGGCAGGTGACGAGACATCAGAGGGTACATCTGATGACATGGAATTGCTCTCTGAAGATGTGTGGGCACAAGCGACAGAAGCGACAGAGACATCTGAAGATAATTTGTCGGCAGACGTTTGGGCTGATCTAGATAGCGA
>QBMP01000013.1:0-7298 GCA_003242115.1 Phormidesmis priestleyi | reverse complement strand
ATAGCGATCGCGATGATGACCTTTTTGAAGTCGATAGCTTATTTGAGGCCGCAGAAAATTCGGCTAGTGCGCTTCAAAGTGAATTAGGCTTTGATGAATTGGGCGTAGATCATGAGGTTTCGAGCGATTTGTTGAAGCCAGATGATCTGAAGCTAGATGAGTCAGATCACCCAAATTTAGATTTAGAAGAGACAGGCTTGAATGAGCTAGAGAATTCTTTGGTAGAGGATGAGGATGCTTCTCAGAATCTTTGGGAAAGTGAGCCGCCCGTCGTTGAGCAGGTGCTGAAAGTCGATGGCCCGCCCTATCCCAGCACGGTTTTATCCCCCGCTGTACCGGCTAGCCCGCGTGAGGTGGAAATTGAGTTTCCAACTCTAACAGGCGTTAAGCTACAGGCCGCTGAAGACGATATTGACAGCTTCTTTCTAGATTCTCAAACAGATCGTTCTTTTGCGCTGCCAGATGATGCTGCTGCCGAATTAGTCTTAGAAGATTTTGAAGATGAGCGTTCAACTTCTGAAACAGATGACGATAGTTATTCTGTCGCAGCCCAAGAAGACGGGCTGACAACGGCAGAAATACCAGATGCCTCGGACGTATCTATTGTATCTATAGCCGATGTATCTATAGCCGATGATGATCTTTGGGGAGAATTTTCAACAACTTCTTCCGAATCTAGTGCTGACAGTGATTTTGTAGAGGGTTCAAAAAATGCGTTAGAGGCGTTGTTTGATGAGACGACTGTTTTTAGCAATGAGAATTTAGAAGGCGAGGAGGAGAACTTAGAAGGCGAGGAGGAGAACTTAGAAGGCGATGAGGATGTAAAGGATGATTTAGAGAGTAATGTATTTAATTTATCCGCAGAAGATCCTCTGCTATTTGATGAAGACTTGAATGGAGATTTTCTCGCAGAAACGACATCAAGCGATCCGTTCGAAGCTTATCCATCTGATGAAGTGGCTCAATCTGATGAAGTGAATCAGATTGACGATTCACTAGATGATCTCTTTGAGTTATCATTTGAGTCATTAGAAGAGAGCTTGGAAGAGAATTTAGAAGAAAGTACTGAGGCAGGCAATCAATCTAATGAGGCTGATTTGCTTGTGGCTGATAGTTTCGTAGAAAATGATCTTGTTAATGATGATTTAGCCGCTAGCAGCGCAGCAGGTGACAGTCTCAATAGTGATTTCGATACTGATTTTGACGGTGATCTTGAGGATGATTTTGAGGGTGATTCAGTCCTGAATGATCTAGACCTAGACGACTTATTAGATTTCACGCTGCAAGATAGTGAAGCAGATGTAGTAGAACCCTCTGCTACATTTTCCAGTGAGATTGAGACACCCAGTGAGATTGAGACGGATGAGATTGATGAGACTTCTGAACCCATTCAGAGAAACGCCCTAGACCATGAGCAGGGTTTAGAAAATGACGGCCTAGAAAATGACGGTTTAGATAATGACGGTTTAGATAATGGTCTGGATGATGAATTCGACGATCTAGACTTGCTGCTAGCTGACGATTTGTTATCAGCAGAGGAGCCTTTTTCAGCAGATGAACCGACGGATGATTTTGATGATGCGCCTACCTTTACGCCAGCGGCTAGCAGCACAGCAATCGCGCAAAGATCATCAGTATCAGCGAGCAACGAAGACTTTGGTGACTTAGAAAGGCTGCTAGAAGACGGCGCTTCTGAGAGTTTTACGTCTACGTCTGTGCGCCGAGTGCCTCAGCGAGCGGTTAGGCGTAGTGGCGGCGGTGTGCGTGAGCAAAATATGCGGGTTTCGGTCAGCCATCTTGATACGCTTAGTAACTTGGTAGGAGAGTTAGTGGTCAGCCGAAATACCTTGGAGCGAGATCAAGAGCGCCTGCGGCAGTTTTTGGACAACTTGCTTTTTCAAGTGCAGCAGCTCAATGATGTGGGGCAAAGAATGCGCGATTTGTATGAGCGATCGCTGCTTGAAAGCTCTTTACTCTCCAATCGCCGTGCGCACGCACTTGGGGGCAGTCGCTCAGCCCCTGCTGTCGTCGATCATCATGCTACTGGGGCAACCTTCGACGCCCTAGAAATGGACAAATTCACCGGCTTTCATACGCTCTCGCAAGAGATGATTGAGCTGATTGTTCGAGTTCGAGAGTCTTCTTCTGACATTGGCTACACGGTAGAATCTTCTGATCAGGTAACTCGGCAGTTTCGACAAATTACGACTCAACTGCAAGAGGGCTTAAATACGGCGCGAATGGTCGCCTTTTCGCAGGCGGCTGATCGGCTTCCACGGGCGGTACGAGACATTTCGCTAAAGTGCGGCAAGGAGGCTCGGCTAATTATAGAAGGCCAAGATACGCTGATTGACAAGATGATTGTGGAGAATCTATATGATCCGCTGACTCACCTGGTGAACAACGCCATTACTCACGGCATTGAAACGCCTGCGGCTAGAAGCGCGGCTGGCAAACCGACTGAAGGTTCTATCACGGTGAGAGCTTTTTATCAGGGTAATCAAACGGTAATTTATGTTGCGGATGATGGGGGCGGCATTGATACTAGCTTTGTGAAGCAAAAGGCGATTGAGAAGTCGCTGATTAGCAAAGCCGAAGCCGATTCGCTGTCCGATATTGAAACGTATGAGCTGTTGTTTCATCCAGGCTTTAGTACCCGCGATCAGGCAGATGACTTTGCCGGACGCGGTGTGGGCATGGATGTGGTGCGCACTTCTCTAGCAGAAATTCGCGGCAGCGTCACGATTGATTCGGAAATGGGCAAAGGCACCAGCTTTACGATTCGTCTGCCGCTGACGCTGAGTATTTCTAAGGCGCTGAGCTGTGTGAGCAATCAGGCTCGAATTGCTTTCCCGATGGATGGGGTCGAAGATATGCTGGATGTGCCGCGCGATCGCATCATCAAAGACAGCCAAGGTCAAAACTGCGTCCGCTGGCGCGACAAGCTATTGCCGTTCCAACCCGTGACCGATCTGCTCAAATTCAACCGCACGATTGGTCGCGGTCGGGTATATGGCGGCAGTCAAGATGACGACGTGCTCTCTATCATCGTGCTTAGAAATGCCAATACCTTCGTTGCTTTGCAAGTCGATCAGGTGATTGGCGAACAGGAAATTGTGATCAAGCAGCTAGAAGGCCCCGTACCTAAGGCGCTAGGCATTGCGGGTGCGACCGTACTCGGAGATGGCCGAGTGATGCCAATCGCCGACGTGCTAGAACTGATTGACATTGCGATGGGCCGCATTCGCCGCGAACCGACGTCACTGCTGTGGGCCAATGCCGCTGCCGCGATTGAAGAAGCGCCCGTGAAGAGCGATCCAACTGTGCTGATTGTAGACGATTCGATTACGGTGCGCGAACTGCTTTCGATGAGCTTCAACAAAGTTGGTTACCGCGTAGAGCAAGCCCGCGACGGCCAAGAAGCTTGGGATAAGCTGCGCTCTGGCTTACCTTGCGATTTGGTCTTCTGCGATATTGAAATGCCGCGAATGGACGGCCTAGAGCTGCTTTCGAGGATGCAAAAAGACAACCATCTCAACCGTATCCCCATCGCCATGCTGACCTCTCGCGGCGCTGATCGTCACCGCCAAATGGCCATAGACTTAGGCGCTAGCGGCTACTTTACCAAGCCCTACCTAGAAGAAGCGCTGCTAGATGCAGCCCAGCGAATGCTGAATGGCGAAACCCTGGCTAAAGGTCGGGGCGGTTAGATTGGCGATTTGATGGGCGATTTGACCGGCGATTTGATGGGCAATTTGACTGGCAGAAAGATGCGCTTCTAATCCTACGGCAGCGTGAATCTACGTTACGATCCAAGGGTGATCTTTTCCCTGGAATTTGCTATGGTCGCCGCTATTGATACTCGCACTAGCTCTCGTGACTGGCAGCCTGTCGTTAATGCTTTAGAAGCACTGCTAGATGCAAACCGGGTGATGCGGCGCAAAGAAGAGCTGCTGGTGTATGAGTGTGATGGCCTCACCAGCTATCGGCAGCGTCCGGCAGTGGTGACCCTGCCAAAAACGACTGAAGAAATAGCCGCAGTTGTGCGACTGTGCCACGAGCAAAATCTTCCCTTTGTCACGCGTGGGGCCGGGACTGGGCTCTCTGGTGGAGCCTTGCCGATTGAAGACTGTGTGCTGATCGTCACCACCTGTATGCAGCAAATTTTAGAGATTGACTATGACAACCAGCGCGTAGTTGTGCAGCCAGGAGTAATCAATAACTGGATTACGCAAGCCGTGAGCGGCGCAGGTTTTTACTATGCGCCCGATCCTTCCAGTCAGCTTGCTTGCTCAATTGGCGGCAACGTGGCTGAAAACTCCGGTGGGGTGCACTGCTTGAAGTACGGCGTGACGACGAATCATGTGCTGGGGTTAAAGCTAGTGCTGCCTAACGGTGAGATCGTCGATGTGGGTGGGCCGGTTGCTGAGATGCCCGGTTATGACCTGACGGGCATTTTTGTCGGTTCGGAAGGGACATTAGGCATTGCTTGTGAGGTGACGCTGCGCATATTGAAGTCGCCTGAATGTGTACAGGTCATTCTCGCTGACTTTACGAGTGTAGAAGCGGCGGGTGAAACGGTTTCAGATATCATCCAAGCGGGCATTATTCCGGCGGGCATGGAGATGATGGATAACTTTAGCCTGAATGCCGTTGAAGATGTGGTGGCGACAAATTGCTATCCACGAGATGCCGTGGCGATTTTACTCATAGAGATAGACGGGGCTCCGGCAGAAGTAGCGGCGAGTGCTAAAGCGATAGAGGCTTTTTGTGTGAAAAATGGGGCGCGGCAGCTTACTCATGCGACAGATGAGGCAGAGAGACTGCGGCTGTGGAAGGGGCGCAAGGCTGCGTTTGCGGCGATGGGTAAGCTTAGCCCTGATTACTATGTGCAAGATGGGGTGATTCCGAGAACGCGGCTGCCGGAAGTGCTGAGAGAAATAGAGGCGCTAGGTGAAAAGCATGGCTACCGGGTGGCGAATGTGTTTCATGCGGGAGATGGTAACCTGCATCCGCTGATTTTGTACAACAACAATGTGCCGGGGCAGCTAGAGGAAGTGGAGGCTTTGGGTGGAGACATTTTGAAGCTGTGTGTGCGGGTAGGCGGCAGCATTTCGGGTGAGCACGGTATTGGGGCAGATAAGCGCTGCTATATGGCGGATATGTTTAGTGCAACAGATTTGGAGACGATGCAGTGGGTGCGAGGTGCACTGAATAAGCAGGGGCTGGCGAATCCGACGAAAATTTTCCCGACGCCACGAACTTGTGGGGAATCGGCTCATGCCGGAGCTGGGACGTTTGGAGGGCTAGAGATTTTTTAGAACTGATGCAATAAGGACAGCTTTTGGAGGCTCTTGATATGACTTCTGCCTATATTCGTCAGTCTCTTCCTAGCACTGCTGATTTACCCTGCTCGGATGCTACACCTGCGGATAATGAAGATCAAAATTTGTTGCCCAATTTACTCCTAATGCTGCTGACGCATCTGTGGGCAGAGCGGATGGATTGGTTTTTGGGTGTGGATATGGCGGTGTACCACACGACCGGGTTAAATCTTAGAGTGCCAGTTGTGCCAGATGCGTTTCTGAGCTTAGGTGTAGAGCGAAAAAAAGGTGACAAATATCGTAGAAGCTATGCGGTGTGGGAGGAGCAGGAAATTGTGCCAATCTTGGCGATAGAGATGGTTTCGCACAAACCGGGTGGGGAATATAACAAAAAAATGGATATTTATTCAAATCTAGGTGTGCTGTACTACGTAGTGTACAATCCAGAGTTCTGGAATCGCGATCAGCATCAGCCTTTTGAGGTGTATAAGCTAGAAGCGGGTACCTATCGTTTGCAAATAGGTGAGCCGTTTTGGATGCCTGAAGCAGCCATAGGCATGGGGCGATATCAGGCTGAGGTAGGCGGCTTAACCCGAGAAATTTTGACTTGGTATGATCAGCGCGGCAATCGGCATTTGAGTGCAGAGGAAAAGGCTCGGTTTCAGGCAGAAAAAGAAAGGCAGGAACGATCGCGCCTAGAAGCCTTTATCAGATCGCAGGGATTCGATCCTGATAATCTGCCAAACCCATAAATGCAGTCTGCAATAATGAAGTAACAGATGTTTTTCTTAGCAAGATATTTTGATGAGTAGGTGGGCACTATAGCTTGATTGGCTGTGTTTGTGCAGCTTTATCAGGGGCCGATACCGGCAAAATACGGATTAATTGGCAAATAACTTGTGGGCGCTTGTGTAAATAGGCTGACTGTTCAAGAAATGTTGAGGGGCAAATTAAGTTCGGAGCGGAAAGCAAGTAAAGACGACCCGCTTAAAGAGTTTCAGTTAGCTTTAAGTCTCTCTTGTGTAGGCGGACAGCTTAATTTCTATCACACGAACGCAACTTACCTCAAAAAAACATCTCGGAGACACCTTCCATGAAATCTGATCTTAAAGCAAAGCTGCTTCAGCACCTATCTGGCAAGAAAAAGGGCAACGGCGGTTTCACATTGATCGAACTTCTCGTTGTTATCATCATCATCGGTATTCTATCTGCTATTGCCCTACCTTCTTTCTTGAACCAAGCCAACAAAGCTAAGCAGTCTGAAGCTAAGACTTACATCGGCTCTATGAACCGCGCTCAGCAAGCTTATTACATGGAGAGTGGTCAGTTCTCTCCCAACATCGGTCTCTTGGGCTTAGGTATTGCTGACTCAACCGCTAATTATGACTACTACGCTGGCACAGAAGCCGTTACGCCCGGTGTCGTTGCGATTGGGGTTGCGAAGCCTAAGGCAGCAGCAGCAGGTGCTGACTCCTCCCTCAAGGCTTATGCTGGGGCTGTAAAGATTGGCACAGTGTCGACTGGTACAGGTGCTACGGCAACAACCGAGGCTACAACTCTAGCAACACTTTGCGAAGCTGTCAAAGCGCCTGTTGCGTCAGGGGCTAACCCAACTGCAGCAACCATTGCTCAAACAGCTTTCGATAACGTAGCCTCTAACGCACCAGGTATACCAGCTTGTCCTCTCTTGAACGCAGCAAATGGATTCAAGCCTATTCAGTAGAAAATAGACTATTCATCAAGTTCCTTGATGAATAATTGACAATGCCCAAACCTAAGGAAGTCTGTAATTGCGCATTGAGTCGTGATTGCAGACTTCTTTTCATAAGTAACAGCAGTAATCTATAGCAGTGTTCACTGATTATCTGTCATGCAAGCAAATTCTTTTTTTCCACAGCAAGCCAGACTGATTGTTTTCTCAATGGCTGCTAGCCTGAGCCTCGGCTTATTTCAATGGACAATGGTAACTACTCA
>QBMP01000139.1:3991-10994 GCA_003242115.1 Phormidesmis priestleyi | reverse complement strand
TGCATTACGCTACATCTAGCGTTTTCAGTTTTTGTGGAACCACTAGAATAAATGAGCGAACCGTGAGTGAACAAGTGGCTCAAGTTAGAGTCATTCTCAAAGCTCAAGGGCAGCCTATTGGCCCTTATGACCTTTGGATAGCAGCTACCGCACTCCAACATAATTTGATCATGGTGACCGCGAATCAGCGTGAGTTCAGCCGAGTTCCCAATATCAAAATTGAGAATTGGCGGGGGCCTATTTCACGGGCCTGAACCGCTAAAAAGTACTCAGCTTTCGACGATCTTCGGCGATCATTGATTACAATCAAGGCAATCGTTATGGTTTCACGTTTACCGAATGCTCTATCGTCGTTTTGGCCGCACTGAACTGAATATGCCGGTGTTTTCCTGTGGAGGGATGCGCTATCAGCACTCTTGGCAAGATGTGTCACCGGCTGATATTCCCGCAAAAAATCAGGAGAACTTAGAAGCTACTATTCATCGCTCTTTGGAATTAGGCATTAACCATATTGAAACGGCTAGAGGCTATGGAACCTCGGAAATTCAGCTTGGGAAAGTGCTGCCTACGATTGAGCGCAGCCGCCTAATTATTCAGACTAAAGTCTCCCCCAAAGCAAATTCTCAAGATTTTCTTGAAACTGTTGAAACCTCTCTATCTAATCTCAATTTAGACTATGTTGATCTGCTAGGCTTACACGGTATCAACAACGCTGAAACGCTGAAAAACAGTGTTCGCCCCGGTGGCTGCGTCGATGTTGCAAAGCGGCTTCAGGTGCAAGGGAAGGTGCGCCACATTGGTTTTTCGACGCATGGGCCGACGCAGGTGATTGTCGATGCGATTGAGACTAATTTATTTGACTATGTGAATGTTCATTGGTACTACATTTTTCAGGATAACTGGCGGGCGATTGAAGCCGCGACTGAGCGAGATATGGGCGTGTTTATCATTAGCCCGTCGGATAAAGGGGGGCATTTGCACAGTCCGCCGCCGCGCCTGGTAAAGCTGTGTGCGCCGCTGAGTCCGATGGTGTTTAATGATTTGTTTTGTCTGAGCCATCCGCAGGTGCATACGCTGAGCTTAGGGGCAGCGCAGCCTGATGATTTTGAGGAGCATTTGCGGGCGCTGCTGCTAGTTGAGCAAGCCGATGAGCTATTGCCGCCGATTTTGGCGAAGTTGGAGGGACAGGCGATCGCGACGCTTGGCGAAAACTGGTATCGCACTTGGCATAAAGGACTGCCCGATATCCGCTCGACGCCGGGACAAATCAACATTCCGATGGCGCTATGGCTAGGCAACCTCGCTGAAGCTTTTGACATGACTGAGTATGCGCAGGCGCGATATAACCTTTTGGGCGGCGCTAGTCACTGGTTTCCGGGAAATCGAGCCGATCATTTGCATCAATTTGACTTAAGTGAAAGCTTGCGTCATAGTCCTCATGCGCAGAGCATTCCGGCGCGATTGGCCAAAATTCATGAGATGCTAGGAGGGCAGGCAGTTAAGCGACTGTCTCAGCAATAATTGAGCTGATGCCTTTGAATGGCTCATGGTTCCTTGGCCTCTGATGAGGGATCTCTGATGAGAGATCTTTGATAAGGGGTGTCAGGGGGATGGGAGATCTCTAGCTCATCTCTAGCTCAACTGATAGGCTGTTGTTTATTTATTTTTGTCATGGTTGCTCATGCTGCAAAATTTCAGGGTCAGTCGGCGCTGCTTTCTCAAGAGCTGCTAGCCTATTACCGCCAGGTCAGCAAGTCTTCTTTAACGGTGGTGGATGTGGAGACGACGGGCGCGTTGGGCCACAATGCGCGGGTGATTGAGGTGTCGATTTTGCAGGCTAGCCTAGCGGACGGCGTAGAGCATCAAGAGAGCTACTTGATCAATCCTAAAGTGAAAATTCCTGAATTTATTACGGGAATTACGGGAATTACGCCTGAGATGGTGTACCCGTCGCCACCGCCAGAGGAAATTTGGCCGCAGTGTCTGCCCCTGTTGCAAACTGAGCGCACCTTCACCGCGCATAACCTGGACTTTGACTATGCCTTTATTCGCACGGAATACAAGCGCTTGGGTACCCGCTTTTATAAGCCGCCACTGCAAAAGCTGTGTACGGTGATTCTCTCGCGAATGCTGCTGGCAGATTTACCTTCTCGTAGCCTGCCCAATTTGATTAAGCATTTTAAGTTTGATGTCAGTACGTCGCATCGGGCTGAGGCGGACACGAAAGCCTGCTGGCTACTGGCGCAAAGGCTGCTGAGCCAAATTCAAGATGAAGATGATGAAACGCTGCTCAAGCGCTTTGGTCAGCAGTGGATTCGGCTGCAAGATGCGGCCAAAATTTTGAACTGCCGTAAAGAAGAGGCGCAGCAAATTTTAGAAACGGCTGAGGTGGAGAGCCGATTGTCTTATCGGCAAAAGCTGCCCATGTATCGGCGCTGGGGCGTGGAGCAGTTTTATTATGAACAGCAAGGGGAGCAGCAGGGGCAGCAGATGTCGCTGCTGTAAAAAAGCTGAGTGCGCTTTTCTCGAAAAGCTCTGCGATCCTGATGACAGATGAAATCTTGGCGGACTAACGCTATGCTAAAAAAGATTAAGATCAAAGCAATTAACTCGCGATGGAGCGCCAAGCAATGAGTGAACCTAATAAGTCAAAGTATTCTTGGAAAGGCAGTTGGGATGCGGGTACGGCGCTGATGATTTTGGCGGGCGTGCTGACGGTCGTCTTATTTGCTGCTGGATTTTCGTATTAAACTATTGACCTAATGCGTTTACCCGACGATGCGGATCTTAAAAGCCCTAGTGTGAACATTTTGCCAATGATCGACGTGATTTTCGCGATCTTGGCATTTTTTATATTGTCTACGCTGTACCTGACCAAGGCTGAAGGCTTGCCGGTTAATTTGCCGCAGGCGACCACGGCTACTCCTGAAAATCAAATTGATGCGACGGTGACGATTACGCCGGACGGAAATTTGTTTTTGAACGATCAGGCGATCGCGCTAGCAGATCTCGCCGAGGGGGTTAGTGCAATAGCGCCCAATCAACCGATTATGGTCACCATTCGCGCTGATGAAGCGACTCCCCACGGGAAGGTGGTTGCGGCAATGGATCAGCTTCGTCAAGTCAACAGCGTCCGGCTAGGGATTGCGACGACTCAGCCTTAAGAATTTTCTCTATTTAGCGCCTCTATTTAGCAAAAACACCTTGATCAATCATCTGTTGAAACATCTCACTGAGAGAAGTTTCTAGGGGCCGGTATTTAATGCTTAGCTCTTGAATGCTTTTGCTGTTGTCTGCTCGAAAGGGTAGGCCAAGATTGCGCGAAACATACTTTCGAGTAGTGTTTTTCGCTAGAAATGGCCCGATGAGCCAAGCTAACCACTTCGGAACGGTTGTTTTTGGGATGGGGTAGGTTTCGCCAAAGCGATCGCGCAAAATGCTGGCAAATTCAGGAAAGCTGGTATCGTGCCCCGACACGATGTAACGCCCCTGCACCGATGGCTCAAACCCAGCGGCCATATGCGCTTCAGCTACATCTCTCACATCTACCGCGCCCATGCCCAAATCTACGGTGCCCGACTTCATGGTGCCATCCCCAAACTGTCTGATTAGGGAGAGTGAGGCTGATGTTGCTGCCGGATTCAGGCTTGGCCCTAACACTAGCGATGGATTTATCACTATTAAGCTCCAGCGGTTTTGAGCGTTGGCAATGTCCCAAGCTGCCTGTTCAGCCAGCGTTTTGGAGTAGGAGTAGGGCTGATGGGTGAGAGATGAGCTGTTGTTCCAATCGGCTTCGGTGAAGCGATCGCCTCTCGCATCTTTTAGATCGGCATTATCACCATAAATGGCAGCGCAACTGCTCGTCACGACCACTCGCTTTACCGACTCGGTGCGATTGGCTTCTTCTAGCACGTTGCGAGTGCCGAGCTGTGCAGGTTCTATCAAATCCTTTTGCGGATTGTCAGCCGACAGATTGAAGGGAGAAGCGGTATGAAAAACTACTTCACAGCCCTGCATGGCTGCGGCGTAAGATCCGGTGGAGAGTAAATCGGCTTTGAAGTATTTTATTTGGCCGGGCGATCGCTCGGCTAGCTCATTCAAATGGCTCAGCTTTTTAGAATTATGCGGATCTCGCACTGCTGCATGAACCGTAAAGCCTTCTTCTAGCAGCCGTTTGACTAGCCAGCCAGCGACATAGCCGGTTGCCCCTGTGACCATTACTGGCGATGAAATGTTGTATTCGAGCATACGTTCTGAGAGGTTGCGGATAGATCAGCTTTAACGATGCTATCACCTAGACAAATTCCTAGCCCTAACTGCTATCTCAACTCCCTAACTGCTATCTCAACTACAGTCAGTTTAGCCTTAGGTAAGCTAATTTGAGGGTTCGTTGACATCAGGGCTTGATAAGGGGTTTCTTCACATGACATCAGCGCGATCGCCTCAGCATAAGCATATTGTTTTAACGTCGCATCCCGGTAACTTTGGGCATAAGCCGCTGGCGATTCAGTGGGGGCATCCTGACCGGGATGAGCGGGGGCCGGTTGTAGCGACGTTGGGCAACAAATCGCATCGCAATGCGATTGGGACGCATTCAGGCGGGTATGCGGTGTATCGAGCGCTGGCGATCGCGAGTGGCAGCCTAGAGCGTGACCACCGCGCCGACTTAACCAATACCTCGCCTACCGTAGCGATTGGCCCGCATCCGAGTTGGGGAATGCCCGATAAAATCGTCTCGCTCGATCCGTTTGGCGCACTCGATCATGATTCATTTGCAGATCTCAGAGCCCAAGGGTATGACATTCGCCCTTCGATTGCCATTACTAAAGCCCATATCAATATTCCAGAATTGCAAGAAGCGGTGACCCAAGGGCGCGTAAAAGTAGATGGCAAAATTATGAACCAGCGGGGTGAACTGTTGGTTACTAAGGCCGCTGTAGAGCCAGTTTGGTATTTGCCAGGAATCGCGCAGCGCTTTGGCGTGTTGGAAAGCGATTTGCGCCGAACGCTGTTTGAGCAAACGGGCGGGATGTTTCCTGAACTGGTAACGCGGCCAGATTTGCAGGTGTTTTTGCCGCCCATTGGCGGATTGACGGTCTATATTCTGGGTGATATGGAAGCGATCGCAGATCCTAATCGTCCGCTGGCCGTGCGTATTCACGATGAGTGCAATGGTTCGGATGTGTTTGGCTCTGATATTTGTACCTGTCGGCCTTATTTGGTGCATGGCATTGAGGTGGCTTTGCAGACGGCGCAAGCAGGCGGTGCGGGCGTGATTATCTATGCTCGTAAAGAAGGCAGAGCCTTGGGTGAAGTGACCAAATTTTTGGTGTATAACGCGCGCAAGCGGCAGGAAGGGGGCGATCGCGCTGATACCTATTTTACCCGCACTGAATGTGTCGCAGGTGTGCAGGACATGCGCTTTCAGGAGCTAATGCCGGATGTGATGCATTGGCTGGGCATCAGCCGAATCGATCACTTTGTTTCTATGAGTAATTTAAAATACGACGCCGTTGTTCAATCGGGAATTGAGATTGTTGAGCGAATTTCGATTCCGGACGAGCTGATTCCAGCAGATGCTCAGGTAGAAATGAATGCCAAGAAAGCAGCGGGTTATTTTACGCCGGGAAAGGTGCCCGATGAAGCGGATCTAAGTCGAACCATTGGGCGGCAGTATGGAGAAATAGAGTGATGGTTCACGAGCAGAAGAGAGAGGATGAAGCGCAAGCTGTCATTGCCTATTTACGACAGCCTGAGGCAATTCGCGATCGCGCTCAGCAGCTATTTGAACTGTGTCAGGCCAACAAGCTTGAGCATTTTGCTTGCGATCTCTCTCAGTTGGATGCGGTTGCGGCCTATGTGGTTGAAACCACTCAGCAGGCTTATCCGACTTTTGAGGTGCCGTTTCACAGCCGGTGGCGTCATTTTGATGCGGGTGGGGTGGCTCGACTAGCTGAGTTTAATCAGCGGTTACAGCGGCAATACGACGATCCTAGTGAGATGAGGGTTGAAGTGGCGCGATCGCAACTAGATCTCGCCATTGTCAGCGTCTTCCTCGATGCGGGCGCAGGCAACCAGTGGCGCTATCAAGATCTCTCAGTTAATTCGCTCAATCCGCCAGTATTAAAACGATCTGAAGGGTTAGCCGTGGCGAGTCTTCGCGCTTTTGAGCAAGGATTGTTTTCATCTGATTCAGCGTTTTCCTATCAGGTCGATGCGGTAAAACTTCAACAGCTGACGCTAGATAATTTAGCTCATGCGTTTCAAGTCAAGGGCGACAATCCTTTAATTGGACTAGCAGGTCGGCTGACTCTCTTGCAGCAGTTAGGCGCAGCGCTAGCGACACAGCCAAAACGCTTTGACAACCGGCCTGCTAGACCTAGCGATCTGTTGGATAATTGGATGAAAGAGGCGGGCCTGACGCTGAACGCGGGCAAACTTTTAACCGATGTATTAGAGAAATTTGGCTCAATCTGGCCGGGTCGAGTAGAGATTGCAGGCACGAGCCTGGGTGACGTGTGGCCCCATCCCGGCTTGCCCCATACCCAGTTAGGAGAGAATTTAGTGCCCTTTCATAAGCTTTCTCAATGGCTGAGCTATTCGCTAGTAGAGCCCTTGGCCACCGCAGGCATCACCGTCAGCGATTTAAACGCGCTGACAGGGCTAGCCGAGTATCGTAATGGGGGGCTATGCGTGGATTTGAAGCTGCTCATTCCCAAACATGCGGCAGTTACCAGCGAGGCGCATTTACCCGGTTCGCCCATTGTGGTAGAGTGGCGCGCCTTGACCATTGTCATGCTGGATTTGATTGGCGATCGCGTCCGACATTTACTGCACAAATCACCTGAAGATCTGCCTCTCATCAAAGTGCTAGAAGGCGGTACTTGGGCTGCCGGACGTCGCATCGCCGAGCAACTCAGGCCCACGGGCGCACCGCCAATCACGATCCAAAGCGACGGTACGGTTTTTTAGCCAATCACTTTCTGAAAAGAACAGTCTAAAA
>QBMP01000139.1:0-3981 GCA_003242115.1 Phormidesmis priestleyi | reverse complement strand
CTAAAATAGAGGACTATCTGAGACTTTTAATGAACAATTCCATTACCTGCATTGAACATCCGCTGATTCAGCACAAGCTCACGCTGATGCGGCAAAAAGACACCAGTACCGCTAAATTTCGGCAGCTATTAGAAGAAATTAGTATGCTTTTGGCCTACGAAGTCACCCGCGATTTGCCCCTCGAAAAAGTCTCTATCGAGACGCCTTTTGCTACGATGGATGCCCCAATGCTAGCCGGGAAAAAACTCGTACTCATTTCAATTATGCGGGCCGGACAAGGCATTTTAGACGGAATGCTGAAGCTGATTCCTTCCGCCAGGGTGGGACACATTGGCCTGTATCGCGATCCGGGGACGCTGAGCCCAATAGAATACTACTTTAAGGTGCCCAACGATGTGCACGAGCGAGAGATGCTGATTGTTGATCCGATGATGGCAACGGGTAATTCAGCAATCGCTGCTGTCCATCGCCTCAAAGAAACCCAGCCTTTGTCCATTAAGTTTGTCTGCTTACTCGCCGCGCCCGAAGGCATTGCCAACTTTCAGGCTGAGCATCCTGATGTGCCCGTTTTCACGGCTGCTATCGACGACAAGCTAGACGCTCATGGCTACATTTTGCCGGGACTCGGAGATGCGGGCGATCGCATGTTCGGCACCCAGTAATCGGTGCCATCCGCGAATAGCCGGGTAATAGCATCCGGGAATAGTATTGACTTATGCAGCCCGCAGAGAACTGTCCAGAGAGCTATCTAAAGGTTCATTTTGACGCTCTTTCTCCGACTGATTCAAACAGGCATTGATCGGATCATGTTTGAGGGAAACCACCATTACGGAGCAAGGCGCATGGTGCATAACATAGTTGCTGACGCTGCCCAATAGCAGCTCTTGTAGCCCTTTGCGCTGATGACTGCCGATCACAATCAAATCAGCCTGCCACGTACTAGCAACCTCACAAATGCCGCGTCCCGGCTCGTTCGTAATCTGTAGATGCTCTGCCACGACGCCTGCTGCTTCGGCACGTTCTGTATAGCTGCGCAGCGCTTCTAACCCGCTGTCAACATAATGCTGCCAGCGCTTTTCATAGTGCTCCCAAGCGCTTTGAGCAATCGGCATGGCATAGTCCCAAGCGATCGCAACAGGTGGCGTCGGGCTATCTACATCGTGGTTAGAAAGGACATGCAGCAATAGCAAATTGGCATGAGTAGCCACAGCCATTGAAAGGGCTGACTCAAAAACCGCAGGCTTAGCAACATCGAACGCAACTAATATTCTGTTGTACATAGGGGCTAATCCTTCCAGTTAATTCCAGTTAAAAAGTATGGCTTTGAGAGCACCAAGGAAAAGCGCTATCAGAACCGTTGGTAAAACTGCTAGGCTTTTCTTTTTTCTTTCTCCCTTGAATCTATCAAACAAGTCTGAGGAATTTGTGAAGGCGGCCAATCAAAAGCCAAATCAAAAGCTAAAAGCACCCCCACAGCGACAGAAACTTGCAAACAAAAATCGCTCACAAGTTCCTCATGTTTATTCTCTATACTGTGTCTTCAGGAGTAATTTATTGGGTTTAGAGCGACTTATTGGGTTTAAATCGACTTATTGGGTTTAGGGTTATGAATTTCAAAGACGTGTTGCAATAATGCCCTAAGCTTATAGCTAGGTTTCACTGAAATCATGGCTGCTGTACAGAGAAACGAAATGGGTTTGCATGAAGTTTTTGCTAGTAGAAGACGATCAGACCTTGGCAGGCGCAATCAAACAGCTGCTGACGCAACACCACTACGTAATAGACTTAGCGACTGATGGATTGCAAGGCAAAGAGATGGCTGAAGCCTTTGCTTATGATTTGATCTTGCTCGATTGGACATTGCCTAAGTTAGACGGTATGCAGCTTTGCAAATACCTTAGAAGCGAAGGCAACCACACCCCAATTATTTTGCTAACCACTCGCAACCACAGCACCGATAAAGTCGCTGGACTCGATGCAGGCGCTGACGATTACCTTGCTAAGCCCTTTGGGTTTGAGGAGCTGCTTGCCCGTATTCGCGCCCTGCTACGTCGCTCTGAAGGCATCGTTTCTCCGGTTTTGCAGTGGGGCGATTTGTGTCTTGATCCAAGCAGTAGTCAGGTGATTTGTCGGGATCTGCCGATTGCCGTTACGCCCAAGGAATATGCGCTGCTGGAGCTATTTTTGCGTAATCCCAACCGCATTTTTAGTCTGGATAGTTTGTTAGATAAAGTTTGGCCATTTGAAGAATCTCCTAGTGTGGGCTCAGTCCGTACTCATATTAAAGGGCTGCGCCAAAAACTTAAAAAGGCCGACTTGCCCGACATTATCACCACCGTTTATGGACTGGGATATCGTTTAAAGGCTGAAGAGGTGAGCCAGCCTAAATCCATCTCAGACAGTGAGCCTAAATCCATCTCAGAAAGTAAGCCAGAAAGCAACCTAGATCTCAGTTCGCTTTGGCAGGGCGTGAGCAAAAGCTATCACGAGCGGGTTGCTAACGTTGCCGCTGCGCTGCGCGAATTGAAGCCAGGACTGATCGACGAAGCTATTCGACAACAGCTGTTAATCGAAGCTCATTCGCTAGCCGGATCGCTAGGTAGCTTTGGATTCAAATCGGTTACCGTTCAGTGCCGAGAGGTTGAAAGCATTCTCGACAATCATACTGATCTCAGCGCTCAGCATGTTCAGCAATTAAAGGCTTTAGTGGCTCAAGTGCAGCAGACGATAGCGCAGGGTCTATTGCCGCGATCGCCTGCTATAACACCTGAGTTAGCGCCTAGCAAACCCAAAACCGCCGACACAATCTCAACAACAATCTCATCAAAAGATGCGATCGCAGCAGCCAAACTGCTGATTGTTGATGATGATCTCGCGATGCTGACAGTGGTGCAAAGTCTGTTGCAGCCTTGGGGTTTTCAGGTGAAGCTGCTAAGCGATGTACATAGCTTTTGGCAGGTTTTAGAAGAGTTTGTGCCTGATTTGGTGCTACTAGACGTAAAAATGCCTGAAATCAGCGGTCTTGAGCTATGTCAGGGCATTCGAAATGCACCTCGCTGGCATAATTTACCGATTGTCTTTATGTCAGGCTATAGCGATATTGATACGATTCAACAGGCTTTTTCAGTTGGGGCTGATGACTATATTCGTAAGCCGATTATGGCTCCGGAGCTGGTTGCACGGGTATTAAGCTGGCTAAAGCGGGCCCGCATTCGTCGATAATTTAGGCCGCAATCTTGTACGCTTTAGGTAGGATTTAGCGCTATATTAGGTGAGCTGGTGACTCGACGAATTTTAGTCATTGATGATGAGGAAGCTATTCGCCTGATTATCAAGGCATCGCTGGAGCTGACCGCCGGATGGACTGTGCTTTCGGCAGCTTCTGGGGCTGAAGGGCTCAGCATTGCCCAAACTCAGCAGCCCGACGCTATTTTACTGGATATGATGATGCCAGAAATGGATGGCATTGCGCTATTTCATCGCCTTCAGGCACAGCCACTAACTCAAGACATTCCAGCAATTTTTTTGACAGCACAAGTCATTGCCACAGAGCGCCAAAAGCTAGAGAATTTGGGCGCTGGGATGATTTTAAAGCCGTTTGAGCCTATCGCGATCGCCCGTCAAATCAAAACGCTGCTGAACTGGCATGATTAGCCTTGCTCTAAACCCTTATCGCTTTGCTCTAAAGCCTTATCCACATAAAGATCACACATTTGTCCTCTACTGTAAAAACTAGCTAGTACAAGAAAACCGCCGAGCAAACCATAACCTTTTATAGCTGTAGTGTGGCGTTGCCTCGGATATTTAAGCTATCCACACTGCTGCTTTCTTCTATATTTTTTCTTCAATCAACTTTTCAGAGGCAATTTTTCAAAGGCAATTTTTCAGAGTAACTTAAAGCTGCCACTGCACTAGGCGCACGATGTTGCCAAGTATTCGATGTTTCAGCCACGAGCGTCGCTGCCACTGCCGTAGGCCAAT
>QBMP01000138.1:9317-11058 GCA_003242115.1 Phormidesmis priestleyi | reverse complement strand
TTTTCGCTGTCTATTATCTCCTATCCTATGTATATAGACACTTTATCCTGTCCCACTTGACGGAACCAGTGCCGGAATGCGTAAACAATCAAATAAACAGATAGATTGATGGCCAGTTAATGCGCGTGTTGGTAGCGCACAAATTCAGAGCCGTAGGTTGCTGAGAGATTCTCAGGGGCTAAAGCGGTTTCAGGGACGCCTTCACAGAGTAACCGGCGGTTGAGACAAATGACGCGATCGCAGTGTTTGCGCACCATATCCAAATCGTGAGAAATCTGCAAAATTGTCCAGCCCTGCTCTATTTTCAGCTCATACAGCAACCGATAAAAATCTGCCTCGCCGCGAACGTCTAGCCCCGCCGGAGCCTCATCCAAAATCAGTAGCTGACGCGATCGCGCCAAACAATAAGCCAGCAGCACCCGCTTGGTTTCGCCCCCTGAGAGCGCGCTGATAAATTTGCCCCTCAGGTGAGCTGCGTCTACCCTTGCCAGCGCCTGCTGCACCGCCAAATGCCTTGCCTTCGCTTTCGCCCAAGGCAATTGCAAGCCTAGCTTATCCCAGCCCAGCGCCACCAGTTCACCTACCGTCAAAGGAATTCGCCTGTCTACCAAAAAGTTTTGCGGCAAATAGGCCACCTGATGACGCACCGCTGCGGGTAGTTGCCCCTGCGAGTTAAGCCCTTGGCCCAACAGCCTCACCGTGCCTGATTCTCTCGGCAAAATCCCTAAAATAGACTGCACCAGCGTACTTTTGCCCGCGCCATTGGGGCCAATAATCGCCACGTCAGTACCCGGCTCTAAGCTGAAAGAGATATCTTGCAATATCGCCTGCTGTCCTCGACACACGGTGAGCTGATCGACTTCTAGTACGGGTTGTCTCAAGGAGTTACTCACGGGGTTGCTCAGGGGGTTGCTCAGGGGTGAATAATGTTTCAAGACTTGTTTCACAGCTATTTTCGTAAATGTTTAGCTTAATCAGTTTTAATCAGGTTAATTAGGGACTTGATTGGCTAAAAGCAGCCTGCAAGTTGTCCAGGTTTTGCTCCATCACCGTCAGGTAATAGTCAGGGCTGAGCCCTTCAGTGCCACTAGTTTCTAAAGGGTCAAATACGCTCACCTGAACGCCGAGGTCTTGGGCTATTGCCGCAAACGGACTGCCTTTTTGCTGCGGTTCACTCAGCAGCGTTTTGAGCTGAGAGGCTTTAGTCGCCCGAATCACCCTTTGAACATCAGCGGGCGTGGCATTATCTTCGGGTACCCGCACTAAATGAATCACCTTAAGACCATAGCTAGCTGCAAAATAATGGGCAAAATCGTGATAGGTCACAAAGCTCTGCCCGCTGTAGGTTTTTAAAACTGCACTGATTTTGATATCTAGGCTCTGAAGTTTCTGAATGTAGGCGGCAGCATTGGCCGTATAGGCATCTGCCCCTTGCGGATCGGCAGCGATGAGCGCATCTCGAATGTTTTCTACCTGCTGAACCGCTCGTTTCGGATCTAACCAAATGTGAGGATCATACTTCCCGTGGCTATGCTCATCATCGTGTTCGTGATTGTGATTGCTGTCCTCTTTTTCATTTTCTAAAGAATGATCTGTGGCTGAATGATCTGCGGCTGAATCTTCTACTGCAAGTGTATTAACAGAGATGCCTTTACTAGCATCTACTACCTTTAAGTCAGGATTGTCCGCATTTTTAACTAAACCAGCTAGAAAGATTTCTAGCGCTAAGCCATTTTCTACC
>QBMP01000138.1:5727-9307 GCA_003242115.1 Phormidesmis priestleyi | reverse complement strand
GGCTTCGGCTAAGCGGCGTACATATTGAGGCTTGGATTGATAATCATGTGGAGAGACGTTTAAAGGAAGCAGTTGGGTCACTGTCGCGCGATCGCCCGCTACCGCCTGCGTAAAATTTGTCATCGGTAAAAAGGTCGTCACTATCTGTAGCTTATCTTCAGGCAGAGCTTCAGCCGGTGAGCTGCCAGTAGGTTTTGTTACCGTAGGCGCGGTGCAGCTTGAAAGCGCGATCGCTAATAGCAGCGCTACTTGAGATTTAAAGGTTTTTAAGCCGAAGGTATCAGACATGGCTAGCGTCACCCAAAGATCATCGGTCAAAACTCAATCGAACTTATTCAAAATAGCATGGAATGATAATCATTATCACGTTTTAAGCGGCACTGTTTAGTTATAGCGTTCAGCTATAGCGTCAGGTGGCAGCGTACAATTTCTGAGTGATTTACCAGGCGATCGCCGCTTGCGATCTCAAAAAAACTATGACGCTCACCGTTGGAGATACCGCCCCAGACTTTACGCTGCCAGATGCTGACGGTAAGCTAATTAGCCTATCGGCGCTTAAAGGGCAGCGAATTGTGATGTTTTTTTATCCCCGTGACAACACCCCAGGCTGCACTAAAGAAGCCTGCGCTTTTCGAGATGCCTACAGCGATTTGCGATCCAAAGCGGTGATTGTGCTAGGTATTAGTACTGACGATGCCAAATCACATACCAAATTTGCGACTAAGCATGATTTACCGTTTCCGTTGCTAGTCGATGAAGGAGGCAAAGTGGGATCGCTATATGGTTGCTATGGCCCCAAAAAAATGTACGGTAAGGAATATATGGGCATTACCCGCACCTCTTTCATCATCGGGCCAAATAGAACCTTAGAAAAAGTCTATCCCAAGGTGAAACCTGAGCCTCATGTTTCTGAAGTGGTCGCTGATATTGAAACGCTCACAGCAAGCTGACAAATTGCACCCGATAAATTGCACCCGATAAATTGCACCCAATAAATTGCGCTGACAGTAGCAAGCGATTGCTCATCAGCGTCAAGAAACCATAGAGGTGCGTCTAGATCCAATCAGTCGTACTTAATGCCTTTGACGGCACGTTCTCATGCCGAGCACCTTTCGTCCGCTCCGTCGGCTACGGCCTTTACGCACCTTACTAGGGCTACTCTTGCGTCGCCCGCTAGTCGGCACTAGCGTGATTCCGCTTTTACCGGATGGTCGCATTGTCCTCATCCGCCGCCGCGACAATGGTCAATGGGGGCTACCGGGCGGGCTCGTCGATTGGGACGAAGACATTGCCACTGCCGCCAAGCGAGAACTCGCCGAAGAAACCGGCCTCACGCTGACTAGCATCGGTCGGCTGGTGGGCATCTATTCAAAGCCGCACCGCGATCCCCGCTTTCACTCCGTCTGTGTTGCGCTCGAAGCCCAAGCCGAAGGCATCTTTCAAATATTTGATCCAGACGAAGTGCTAGAAGTGCGCGCTTTTGAGGCCAAAGACCTGCCTTTTGCCGATCTCGCTCACGACCATACTCAACAGCTTCAAGACTACTTCTCTGGAAAGACGGTGTTAGCGTAGGTTGCTAGGCGTAACTTGCCATCACTTGCCATCAGAGAGGAAACCCTTAAGAGGCTATAGCTCGGCGCTTCTTTCTCGGCCTTACGGCAGCGGGCTCTATGAAAACGCTGGCATCTTCAAGCGTGATCATGCGCTTGGCCTGCGTCAAAGCATTGACCTGATACACCAGCTCATGATCAATATCAACCGCTGTGAGCCAGCCACTTTTAGGATGGTACGCGCCCGTATCAATATCCAGCCAGCCGGGGCCCTGGGCGATTTTTCCAGGGCTGACACCCGGCAAAGTAAACGTAATGGTATGCCCTGTGATAACGCATTTCCCTGCCAGCGGCGGGGTGGGATGCCGATGAAACACATCCCGAATCCAGCAAAAATCCATTTGACTTTGTTGGCTCAAAGGCTTGCGGGGATCGATGCCCGCATGAACTAAAAAAACGTCGCCTAAGTCCAAATAAAGGGGCAGCGTTTTGAGCCACTCCACATGTTCTAGTAAGGCTTCGGTGCTGGCATAGCTGGTCAGGGTAGGCTGCCCGCCGCTGCTTAGCCAGCCCTGAAACGCGCCCAGGTGTGGGTTTTCGTCAGGAAAGGCATTGAGCAGCAAATGCTCATGGTTGCCCAGTACGCAAGGATAGTTACCCTGACGGACAAATTCAACTACTTGAGCGCTTTTCGGGCCGCGATCAATGAGATCACCCACGAAGTGTAGGGTGTCTGATTGAGTGAGGGCCATCATCGCTACTAATTTCATCAGCGCATCGTAGTGGCCGTGGATATCTCCGATGAATAGACGACGGCTCATTCAGCTACGGTAGGGCAAAGGGACAGTTGTATTATGCCTACTTGAGCATCCAACTGATCATAACCGAAGGGATTAGATCGCGTGATCCTGGCGCTGAGATCTTCAAAAACGGCAATTACCATTAGTAAAGTGGCATCGCTGATTTTTATTGGCCTGTGGGTGATCTAGTCGGGTAGATCACTTCAACTATCCATAAATTCAGTACGGGTTTTGCTGGGCGGGCGATCGCTCATCGACTTCGGTTTCGATCACAAATCCGGCGTCGCGAATCATCGCGAAGTCTTGCTGGGCAGATTGACCAGGGGTAGTGAGATAGTCGCCCACGAAGATGGAGTTAGCCGCATACAGACCGAGCGACTGGAGCGATCGCAAATGCACCTCTCGCCCACCGGCGATCCGAATTTCTTGAGCGGGCAGCAGCAGGCGGAACAGGCACAAAATCCTCAAACAGCGCTGCGGCGTCAGATCATTTTGTTCGGCAAACGGGGTGCCGGGGATAGGAATCAGAAAATTCAGCGGGACGCTGGTGACTTGGAGCTTGAGCAGCGTCAACGCCAAATCCACAATGTCGTCATCCGATTCACCCATGCCAAAAATGCCCCCTGAGCAGGTGGTCAGCCCAGCGGCTTGTACAGCCTGCACCGTCGAGAGCCGATCTTGAAAGGTATGCGTGCTGCAAATCTGATCGTGATGGGCTTCAGCCGTATTGAGGTTGTGGTTGATCCGATCCACGCCAGCTTCGGCAAGCTGATGAGCCTGATCCTCATTTAATAAACCCAGGGTGGTGCACACTCGCATAGGGTACTGCGCCTTGACGCTACGCACCGCTGCTAGCACACCCTCAAATACTTTTGCTGACGGTGTGCGGCCTGAAATCGCCATACAGAATGTGCCCGCTTTGAGCTGATGGGCCCGCTCGGCGGCTGCCACAATGTTTGCTTGAGCCATGAGCGGATATTTCTCAATGTCGGCTCCTGAAATTTTAGATTGGGAACAATAGTGGCAGTCTTCTGGGCAAAGTCCGCTTTGGGCGTTGAGCAAAAAGTGTAGCCGTACCCGGTTGCCCCAGTAGTGACGACGCACCCGGTAAGCTGCTGCCAGCTGATCGAGGATCATTTTATCGGGCGCTTGCAGCACGGCAAGCGCTTGCGATCGCGTCAGCATTTCTCCGGCCAAGGCGCTATCTGCCAGCTGCTGCCAGTTCGATTG
>QBMP01000138.1:3929-5717 GCA_003242115.1 Phormidesmis priestleyi | reverse complement strand
ACTATGAGATCAGGATCTGTGAGATCAGGGGCTATGGGATTGGAGGTAAGGCCAGAGGTAGAAGCTGCAATCACCATAGAATCTCTTGTTGTTTGAATAAAGAGCAGATGATGAAAAGTTTACGCGATCGCCAGTCGCTTATTTGAGACGCTTTTTTAAGCCCGCCTGTCCCTTTCTACTTTAAAAATACACCGCTAAATACAAAACGCTTGCCTGATATAAGCTCAGCATGAATCACCTCATTCACCGCCCTTTTCAACCGTCTTCTCAGCCGCCTTTCCAATTACCTCATAAGCAGTCCATCACGCTAATTCGCCACGGCCCTCCGGCAGTTTCACTGCATCAGCAAGTGCGCGGTCATCAATTTCGTCAGTTTGTAGAGCGCTATGATGCAGCTCATATCGCCCAGCGCGAACAGCCACCTGTCGCAGCCCGACAAGTTATTGCTCAGGCTAATTGGGTCTTTGCCAGCCATCGGCCTCGGGCCAGGCATACCGCTGAGCTACTAGGCGTTACCATTGGCCCCATGATCGATCCGCAGTTTCGAGAAATAGAATTTCCGGTTGATTTTCCTCAGCATTTCCGATTTTCGGCTCTCACTTGGTCGCTGATTGCGCTGGTTTTATGGCGGTTGGGCTACAGCTCACGCTCGGAATCGTTTCGGCGTACTCGGCAGCGGGTTTGCTCAGCGGCTGATTTGCTAGAAGGCAAGTCGCAAACATTAGGCTCAGTCGTTCTAGTCGCTCACGGGGGCATTAACCGGCTAATTGCTGAAGAGCTGCGTCGCCGAGGCTGGCGAGGGCCAAGATTACCCCAGAGTCAGCACTGGGGCTGTACAACCTACTGCCGTTAGACCGGGCACTTTCTTTTTCCTCGCTTTTAACAGGCTTTTTATGGGCTTTTTATGGGCTTTTTGTAGACCTTTTGTAGAGGCAATGACGCCTGGAATGTCTCATGATAAGAGCATCAACATAGCTAAAGCTAATCTCATGAACGACACCTTATTTTCTCAGTCAGAAAACCTCGATACAAACCTAGTTACAGAAGATTTACCAACCCAGAATCAGCCCCAAAAGAGCCTGTTGGAGGTAACGCTAGCAGGAGCGATCGCCCTTTCTCAAGACGCCATCAACCACGCCCAAGCCAACGAGCAATTTGAAGCAGTGCTAGCCCAAATCCAAAATGAAAGCCCCACCGCCGCCCTTTTACTCAAGCAGCTTTGGGCAGAGTACTTGTCCGCCCAGCGCTCAGCCACGTTTTACGAAGGTCTGAGCGGCGCTGAAGCCGGTCTTTCTGAAAAAATGGTCAAAAGCAACATTCAGCTCAAGCAAAATTATCTGCGTCTTATTCAAGAACAGTAGACCAGGGCAGCACCATAACAGAGCAGCCTCTCAGACCATTAACCGAGTCTAGGGATTAGCGCCCGTGATGACAATCTTTCCATCAATAATTCTGACATCTGCGGGCGTCAGACCACGCTGCACTAACAAGCTGTCTATCTGCTGCTCAAGCTCGCTCTGCGATAGACCTAGCTGACTGGCGACACTGGCTATGGGGAGATTAAGCTGACCGATTTTGACGTGGGTGTCATCTAAACTGAGCGCCCCATCGACAACCTTCGGGCTACCTTCAATGCCCAGGTAAACGTCGCGATTGGCCAAAAAGGGAAATGTGTTGGTCAGCTGTTCAATGGCTTGCTGACCTTGGGCTGGCAAGGACTCTCTGGGTAGCTCGGATAGGTTCATCACTGCGCCGCTCTCAATGCGGCCATCTCGAATGGCGGTATGG
>QBMP01000138.1:0-3760 GCA_003242115.1 Phormidesmis priestleyi | reverse complement strand
AATGGGAGCCGCGTAGGGTTGAGTCGCGATCGCTTCTGTCACCATCTGATTCAGCTCACCTTCAGAAATCACCACATCATTGGGCGAAATCTCAGCCGCACTGGCATTGGCACTGGCATTGGCACTGGCATTGGCACTGGCATTGGTTGCTGAATCAGCCGTGCTGCTAACAGTCTGGCCATTTGCAGATGCAGACGAGTACCAATCGGGCGTCGTCATCGTTTTAGCGCTGACATAGCTAAGACCGCCACCGACGGCAGCAGCGACAATGCCCAACCCAATCAATAGCGTTCTCATAGTATCTAGTACCCAAATATGGATAGCGGGATGTTTGTATCAATACCTTCAGCCTACAGAACGCTAATTCCGGTTGTATTGCAGATGTGACAGTAGCTGTGACAGTTGCCTGACTAGCGGATACGGCTAATTGGCTAAGCTAGCGGGTGGAGCCTGCTGAGCGAGCAAGTGGGCAAGCCGAATACAGTCGGCAATCGGGGCGTTAGTTTTAATGGCTTGGGAGCTGAAATGAGTTCTTGTCGCCACAAAGCCATTTTGGCGCAGAAGATCAATCAGATCTGAGCGAGGGGGAATGTCCATTTTGCCCCGCCGCCCGATTTCTGCCAACGGATAAAAGTAGGGCGGCAAATCAGCTTCGGCCTGCATCGTGGCGATTAGAGACTGACAAATCGGCCATTCGCGTTCGAGTGCATGGCGCTGCATGGCGGCGAGATCGGCCTGATTATGCAGTGGCCCTAGCCACATGGGGCCGCTGACGCTAAGCGGTTCGTCAGTAGCGCAGGGGCAGACAATGCGCCCTAGCTTTTGCCACGATGCGGGCTGAAACTGACCGCAGCTGTGGCAGTAGGCCAAAAAGCCAAAGCGATCGCTCAGCCAACTTGAATCGCGGGTGATCCGCACCATCGCCCGATTGACTTCACCGTTATAAAAAGAAAAAACGGGCTGGGCCACGAGTCCTTTAGCGGCGGCTTGCTGCGCGACAGCTCCAATTAGCAGCCGCAGCCCTTGCTCATGCACCGCCGGATGCGATCGCGCCCAAGCGCCGTAGGTTTTTAGGCTGCTGTCAGGCGCGCGACCGCTGGTTGCTCTACCGTCGGTGCTGGTGAGATACATCAGCCCACCGAGCTTTACGGCCCATAGAGCGGTGCTTAAAGTTGGCATCGGGCTACCAAAGCTGTCGATATCGATCAAATCGTAAAAGTCTTGGCGCTGATAGCAGTCAAAAAAAACGGCATTGGCGTCTTGATGCGTGAGGCGGTAGCGTTCGGGCAATAGGGCTTGGCTGAGATTGGCCTGGAGGCAGGCGCTCAATTCCTCATTCCCCTCATTCGCCCAGACATAATCAGCTTTGGCTTCTAGGGCGTAGCGCAAAGGCCGAACGCCGCAGCCGGTCATGGCATCAAGAATGCGCAGGTGACTGTGGGTTTGCTTGTAAGCGATCGCGGCTAGCACCGCCAAGTCTCGTCCCATTTGGCTACTTACCCTAAAAAAGGCTTTCCCTACCTCAAAGTGAGCCGCTCCTTCCTGCTGCATAGTTATCTTGACTGCCAATAAAAAAAGCCCGATAAAAAAAGCGTCTTCCGATTTCAGAAGACGCTTAAAACAAAGAGAATAACGCAAACTAGCAAAGACCCGAAGAGGGGTCAAAAGAAAGACTTAAGGCGCTAGCGCATACCCGCGCAGCAGACTACCCACCGTTTTGGCCGTGATTTTCAGCTGGGTAAGGGGGTTAGCAGGCACGACAGTTTTGTACAGGTAGCTGTCAAAGGTCAGCCTTTGAACGTCAATGTCTGAGCACATTTCCACAAAAGCTTCGCGAGATGCATCGCTGCGATAGAACACGCGCTGCAAGATATCGAGCACCTTGTAAGTGAGGCCGTATTCTTTGTCCCACTGCTTGATGTACAGCTTGAGTTCAGCTTCAGTGAGCGCCCGTGCGCCATTTTCTGAGTACTTAACAATGGTTTCGGCGCACATACGGGCCGACTTGGCCGCAAAGTAAATGCCTTCACCCGACGACTTGGTAACAGTACCTGCGGCATCACCAACAAGGGCAACACGACCCACCACGCGGCGAGGTCTTGGATGCTCTGGAATCGGATGCGCTTCGACTTTGATGATTTCGCCGCCTTCTAGGCGCTTGGCGGCGCGGGCACGAATGCCGCGCTGAAGTTCTTTAATGCGCGCTTGGTTCGGGCGCATGGTGCCGGTGCCTACCGCAACGTGGTCGTATTTGGGGAAGACCCAAGCGTAAAAGTCAGGTGAAACATCGTCACCGACGTACATTTCAGCTAGCTCTTCGTAGTAGGCCATTTTGTCTTCGGGTAGACGAATGCGCTCTTGGAAAGCGATCGCGTAGTTATAGTCGCCCGCATCAATGGCTCTAGCCACCCGCGAATTCGCGCCATCTGCGCCAATTACCATGTCTACTTTGAGGGTTTTGGCTTCGCCCTGCAAGCCTTCTTTGGCGTGATCTGCGTAGTGCAAGATATAGGGGTCTTTGTCGTTGCTTGGAATTTCTAGCTTGTGCATGGTGCCATTTATAAGCTTGGCCCCAAGTTTGTGGGCGCGATCGCGCAAAAAGCCATCTAGCACTTCTCGGCGGCACATGCCAATGTATTCATCGTCATTGAGGGTGCCGCCAATATTCACCTCAACATTGGAAGGTGAAATCATTTTCATTTTGCGAACCCGACGGTCGATAATCTCGGGTGGCAGATCAAACTCATCAACCATACAGAGTGGAATTGCGCCACCGCATGGCTTTGCATTATCCAGCTTGCGCTCGAACAAGTAGGTTTCGATGCCAGCTTTAACCAGCGTTTCAGCGGCGGAAGAACCAGCAGGACCTGCGCCTATAACTGCGACCCGAAGTGCCAAGGGCTTATGCTCCACAAAAATGAGTAATCCAATGGGAAAATCGTATCATTACCTCTCAAGGAAGAATACTCATACCCCCTAAATGTTAAGCATATTGACACACTGATTTACATTCTGACTTGATTTCATCGGCTGTGAATCACCACGTTGACGATGATTTGTGAGGAATTCTTTCTAGTATACTGAGGCCGTTATAGATAGTACGTTTGTTCACTAGCGATTATCTTTTTAGCTATTTCTTTGGCGGTGCCGATGGCGATTAAACCTTCTCAAATTCAACGAGTGCTGAGCCGCAAACGAGCTGATTTTGCTAGCTTTGATCGCAGTGCATCCGGCTATTTGGCGCAGTATCAATCGGCTTGGCAGGCTTGGGTAGCGCGATCTGCCGCTGATCGCGACTACTGGGTAAGCGCTCAAACAGGCGATTTGGGAGCTAAACCTTTAGAGCCTATCTGGGCGGCAGATGGCGGCATTATTCGCAGCGGCCTAGCGTGGCAAAACCGTGAGCAGAGCTTGGCTTGGGCAGGTGAACATTTGACCAATGTGACGACGTTTGCAGTGGATGGATCGCAGGTGTTTCCGCAAAAGGATTTTTCGATTCCGATCGCGCTGGTGCAAATCGGCTGGTTTGAAAACCATCACTCAGCGGCGGGCAATTACGAAAAGGATATTTTGCTGGATGTGATGACCCCCAAAGATCTGGTTGCCGATCGCTCTCAGCCGATGGATCGGTGGATTAATATGCGCCGGTTTTCAATGGAGGTGCAGCGTTTAATTGAATACATCACTCAGGCGAAAAGTCGGGCCGAGGCAGCAGGTCGAGATCCTGAAAAATGTTTGGTTTTTTTTGATGGCTCACTGG